>JAZDPH010000026.1:0-21105 GCA_043797735.1 Candidatus Omnitrophota bacterium
CATAGTTACCATACCGACGGCAGAGGGATTATTCGGTGATAAGCTTACAGCCATGGCGCCAAAGACGCTTGGCCTTCGGCTTACCGATGGCCGGGACATGGAGTTCGTTAAGCAAATCATTGATTTGGGCGGGTTGTTTGAAATAGTTTCTTCGGTAGATGAGATTAAAAAGGCGTTTGAGAATACGGCAGAGCAGGAGAATGGCTTTAGGAGGACACATTTTACGCTGGATGAGGTAATAGAGGATATCCTAGATGTCGCCTGGAAGTATTCGCAATGGATGGTCAAAGGCGGGGACAATTCGTTTAAGGAAATAACCATTATCAATCGGGGAATGGAGAGGGTTCGCAACCATCTGGTTGGCAACGTTGATTCGGGAGCGTTAAAACTTATCTTTGGAAGGATTGCGTATGTTTTGAAATTGACCGGCGGGCATAAGACCGCGAAAATCTTAAAAACCGTAGATCTTTCTATGGTTAAGGATTTGCGGCTTGAAGGCAGGTTTAAGATTCTCGAGGGCCTGAGGAAAACGCAGGCAGAGGCTTATGGTTACTGGGCATTAGCCGTTGGGCCGGGAATTTAAGCGGGATAAGGATCTTGACTGGTAAAAGTGAGATTTTTGAATCTGTCCGATAGAGGCGATTTGGAGATATCCGGTTGATGCGCGATTTGCGTGATTACTGCGCGATTAGCTAAGGGGACATAAAGGGGCGCCAAAGGGGCTGGAGGGACAGGAGGGGAGCATCTTGTAGTTTCGCATCAGGCGCCCGATTCTTGCGCGTTGTTCTTTTTCGGTTTTTAGGCGGGCAATATTGAGAAGTTCTCTGCCATTGAAGATTTTCAGTTTCCTGGGGTCATCGCATAGCTTCATCTTTTCGATGAAATCCTGGGGCAGGTTATTGACTATCTTGAGCAGATGTGCTAACTTGGATTCCGATATATTGAGCTCTTTACGGGTTTTTGCCCAGGTTATTCTCTCTGGGCCGCTATTGATGAAGGCCTGGATTTTGAGGCCTTCATCAATAGTATTTTTGATAATTCGCTTTGCCCGATGTGGTTTCTCAGGTAAAGGATCGCCAAAACGGATCAATTGCTTCCTGCTCCTATAGGTAGTAAAAATAAAAGCTGATAGTGACATTCTGGAAATACTATGCCATTTAACCCAAAATATACGATTACCGATAAAATCTTAAATAACCTTACGACTATAACTTCGGCGCGAGAAGTTATCGAGCAAGCGTATTTGGTCCCAAAATGGGAAG
Source organism: Candidatus Omnitrophota bacterium (assembly GCA_043797735.1). Classification (GTDB taxonomy): domain Bacteria; phylum Omnitrophota; class Gorgyraeia; order Gygaellales; family Profunditerraquicolaceae; genus BS750m-G77. Next base: position 1,263 of record JAZDPH010000026.1, read on the forward strand.
CGAAATTAAGACGGCAAGCGTTACTTCGCAATACCCATTCATCAACCGCAATTGAAGGTAATAAGTTGAGCCTCGAGCAGGTAGAGTCTTTAGCCGATGGCAAAGACGTTATTGCCACGAGCAAAGACAAGCAAGAAGTTCTGAATTACATAGAAGCATTAGAAAAAATTCCTACGTTTGCAGAAAAAGACAAAATGCAAGCAGCCTATTTATTAAATATCCACCATATTCTAACCAAAGATGTAATGCAAAATACTACTGATTCAGGAGTCTTTAGGAACCGGCAGGTTTTTGTGGGCAAGAGAATTTTTGACGGCACGACTTTTAAGGAAGTCGTTGAGTATATGCCGCCAAAAACGGAAGAAGTGCCGCAGCTTGTTGAAGAATTTATAGATTGGATTAACCTTGATAAAACTTGGGAAATCAATCCCGTTTTATTAGCAGCTATGGTTCACTACGAAATAGCAAGAATTCACCCATTTATTGATGGTAATGGTAGAACAGCCAGATTGTTTGCGACGTTAATTTTATATTTGAGCGGTTTTGACCACAGGAGAATTTTTGCTTTAGACGATTATTATGACAGGGATAGGCAGGCATATTACGCCGCGTTAAAAACAGCTCAAGTCAATAATGGCGATATTACTCAATGGCTTGAGTATTTTACCGATGGAGTAGCTTATTCAGTTAAGGAGGTCAAGGATGCCGTTTTAAAAGTTGGCTCCAAAAAGAAAAGCGGCCAGGCGCAAATTGCCCTTACCCCAAAGCAGATGCAAATCGTTGAATATATCAACATCCACGGTAGAGTAGCCAATAAGGATTTACAAGATTTGTTTAAGATCTCTGCCCAAGCTGTCCATAAAGAATTGACTAAGCTCGTTGGCCTTAAGGTAATTAAGCCAGTAGGCGAAGGCAGGGCGTTGCATTACGTTTTGGTATAACCCGTTAATCCAAATGCGGTTGTCAATTGGTTGATGATTAGGTTGATGATTAGGTTGATGATTTTAAGCCGGACGGTTGCCTAAATAGAGAAAATCGCCTTTGCCACGGCGGACATAGAGTTCTATAAATAGTAGGACTTCTTGACGTTGCGAAATTCGTCCGGCGACAAGTTTTGGCAATTTACCACGGAGGAGAGATTATGGCTGAAGATTTTGTTTTTGGAAAGTTCGGTTTTCATATTTTTGTCTCAATTGCCGTCCTGATTTTGATTTGGGCGGTAAAAAAGGCGGTGGTGCATAGGATAAACAGCAGGGTGGAAGAGGTAAACGCCCGGCACAATTACAGAAAACTGGCTGTTTATATCTGCAACATCGTTTTTATAGTCATCCTTGGCTTTATCTGGGTCAGGCGGATAAATCTCGGCCTGTTTATGTCCATAATCGGAGCCGGCATTGTCATATCGCTGGCGGATTACATATTAAGCCTTGCCGGATGGCTCTTTATCATCGTAAGAAAGCCTTTTGTCATAGGAGACAGGATCCAGATCGGGGGGGTCAAAGGGGATGTGCTGGACTTAAGGACGTTCTTTATTACCATGATGGAGATCGGGGGCTGGGTGCAGGATGAGCAGTCTACCGGCAGGATAGTTTACATCCCTAATAATTTCATTTTCAAAAATCCGGTTTATAGCTATACCCATGGTTTCGATTTCGTATGGAATGAGATAAAGATTACCATTACCTTTGAAAGCAATCACGCGCGAGCAAAAGAGGTCTGCCTTAATTTCTTAAACGAGTTTCACAGTAGCTGGGCAAGGGACCTGGAGCAGAAGATTAGGCAGGCGCAGAATTTTTATGCTATTCACTATAAGGAGCTCACGCCAATAGTTTATTTAAAGATTGTTGACAGCGGGATACTCTTGAGCCTAAGGTACCTGGTTGAGCCCCAAAAAAGAAGGTCTTCTGAAAACGCCTTGTCTGAAAAGGTGCTGAATGGCTTTTCCAGGGAGAGCGATATCAGGCTGGCCTACACAACCTACAGGCTTGTCGAGTAATATAAGAAATGAGAAAAAAGCATAAAAAGACAATAGTTCTTCTGTTGGTATTCCTGCTCTTCTGCGGGCTGCTGGCGGTATTTTTCACTTTTTTCTTTGACCATGCCGTCCTGACCAGGCAGAATACTTTCTACCGTGCCTGGGGCCCCGAGAAGGTAGTAGCCCTTACCTTTGATGACGGGCCGTCGCCGATATGGACGCCGGCAGTCCTTAACGCGCTTAAGAAATCCGGCGTGAAAGCGACTTTCTTTATGCTCGGAAGGCATGTGGAGCAGTATCCCGATACAGCCCGGCGCGTTACAGGAGAAGGCCATGATGTAGGAATTCATAGTTACCATCACGACAATTTTATTTTTTCTGATAAGTACCAGGTGGCGCAGGATATAGGCAGGACGCAGCAGGTTATAAAAGAGACAACCGGAAAGACCACTAAACTCTTTAGGCCCCCAAAGGCATGGCTATCCAAGCGGGAGAAGAAGAAGATTAAGGAGCTTGGTTATACAGTTGTTCTCTGGTCCTTAAATTCCAAGGATTGGGTTAATTTTGACGATAAATACATCGTAAGGTATCTGGCGGAAAATATACACCCCGGGGCGATTATATTGTTTCATGACAGCGGAGGGTTTTTTAAGGTAGAGGAGGGCAACCGGGTAGAAACGGTAAATGCCATTCCGAAACTGGTAGAGAAATTAAAAGACAAGGGCTACAGGTTTGTTACGGTAAGCGAAATGCTGGAAATAGAGAAAGAATATGAAGCCGGCAAATAACGGAACAAAAATAATTATTTTAATACTTCTGTCCACGGTATTCTTTATGCTGGGCAACGGCCTTTTAAGCCTCACCAATCCCGATGAGGTATTCTACGCCCAGACTGCCAAAGAAATGATCCAGCATAAGACCTGGGCGGTTCCCTACCTGTTCGGCGCGCCTCAATTTGAGAAACCGGTATTGACTTATTTCCTGATGCGCGCAGGTTTTCTGGTTTTGGGGATTAATAATTTCAGTGCGCGGTTTATGCCCGCTTTATTCGCGATGCTGGGGGTTATAGCGCTTTATTTGTTGGGGCGCTTTGCCTGGCGCGATGAGAAAAAAGCTTTCTTCTGCTCGTTAATATTGATGTCCAGCGGGTTTTATATCGGGCTGGCCCGGACGGTATTTACGGATATGATTTTTTCCGTCCTGATTTTATTTGCCTTTGCCTCTTTCTTCTGGGGGTATTCCCACAGGGAGAGAAAGGGCCCGGGCATAATTTTATTTTTTATCTTTTGCGGCCTTGCCGTCCTGACCAAGGGGCCGCTGGGATTTCTTATACCGGCAGCGAGCGTAATTATCTTTCTGGCGCTGAGGAGGGAATTAAAATTTATCTTCTGCAGGGAAAGCGCCTGGGGTGTTGTTCTCTTTTTGGCGGTATCCGTCCCCTGGTATGCCTTTATGATAAAGAAATTCGGCCAAAGCTTTATCCAGGAATTCTTTTATAACGACCACATAAGAAGGGTTTTAGAGGCTGAGCATAAAGGCAATGATACGTGGTATTTTTATCCTTTTTCGATGGTGGCCTTTATGTTTCCCTGGGCCATATTTAGCGCCGCCTCTTTATTTTTCCTTTTTAAAAAACTAAAAGACAGGGCCTCCCAGCCGATATACCTATATTTAGCCTGCTGGATAACGGTTGTGTTTTTGGCTTTCCAGCCGGCGCATTCTAAGCTGACCAGCTATATTTTGCCAGCATTTCCGGCGCTGGCGCTTATAACCGGGGGCTTTATTTACGATGCCATAATTAATAAAAGTAGGCTTATAAAAGGCCTTATGCTGGCAAGCTGGCTGATTTTTGCCTGTTTTCCGGCGGTTTTGCTTATTTCCGCGGGAAAATATCCCGAGTATGTAACGACAAAGGGGCCGGTTTACGCATTGGCAATAGTTTTCTCCGCGCTGCTTTTAGCGATGCTGGCGGTTATTCTAAAGAAAAAATTATTTGCCGGGATTTACTTGTTTATGATTCCCGTGCCGCTGGTTTTATATTTTGCGCTTTTCTCGCGAGGTTATTTTGAGGCTTATGTATCCAGCAAGGCCGCCTCTGAATACCTTTTAAAGAATTATGAAATCAAGAATGCGATTCTCTGCTCCCGTTCCTATGCGCGGGGAGTCAGGTATTACACCGATAAAGACACGGCGGTAATTAACATAAGCGGCCGCGCTTTCTTTAGCCCGCATTCGATCCCCTATTTTGGTGCGGATGAACCGGCAAGGGAATTTTTAGTAAAACAAGGGACGACTTATTGTGTTTTAAAGAGAGGCTCCGTTGAGGATGTCGAAAGAATCGCCGGAGCCGAATTTGAAATAGAAAAATTGAACAAAATCGGCGACGAGTATATAGTACGGGTGAGAAGAGTTCAAAAGTAATAGATAGTGACGCGCGGGTGGTGGAATGGCAGACACGCTACTTTGAGGGGGTAGTGGGGGTAACCCTGTGAGAGTTCAAATCTCTCCCCGCGCACCAAAAAATAAGGGCGGAGCCAGAAAGCTCCGCCCTTATTTTTTGCCCGCCTCTTTTTAGCCCTTACGCTGATCCTTTACGTAATTGCTCTTTTCCTTGCTTTTGGCGATGGCCTTTAGTTCTGCGCCGATTTCTCCGATTTGTCCGACGTGTTCAATACGGCGGGACTGGTTAGAGACGACCCCTATTGAAATAGAGAGCAGGGGGATTTTTTCCTCCGCTCCTTTGCGGTCATGTGCCACGATAAATCCGGCCTTGCGGTCCTTTTCGTTATAGAAAGAGGGGGAGGTTCTTTTAAAGTCAGCGATTATTTCTTCGCAAATCTTATCTACAGCGTCAGGGGTAGTAATAATTACAAAGTCATCTCCTCCGATATGCCCGATAAAATCATCAGGGTTTCCGTGCGAGTGCAATACGCGCAGTAAAATACGCGCGGTCTCTCTTATTACGTCATCGCCGTGTTCAAAGCCGTAAATATCATTGTAGCCCTTGAATTTATCCAGGTCTATATAGCAGACGCTGAACGGCGCTTTGCTTTGCAGCTTTTTGGAAAGCTCGTTTAAGATTGAGATGTTGCCGGGCAGCCGCGTCAGCGGATTGGCCTCAAGGTCCGCTGAGGAGCGCCTAAGGACCATGCGGATACGCGCCAGCAGCTCCTGGGGCTCAAAGGGCTTAACAATGTAATCGTCAGCCCCGGCATCAATACCGCCTACCTTATCGGTAATATCGCCTTTGCCGGTAATCATGATTATGGGCAAATGCCTTAAGAGCAGGTCTTTTTTAACTAAACGGCAGACCTGCCGGCCGTCTATTTTTGGGATTTTATAGTCTAACAACACCAGGTCCAGCGGTTTGGAATTGATGGCTTTTATGGCTTCTTCGCCATCGTGCGCCTCGGAAAGTTCATAGTCTTCTTCAGAAAGGGTCAACCTTAATACATCTCTAATGTCCGGGTCGTCATCAACTATAAGAATTCTTGCTGTCATGATTCTCCTTATTGCGTTCGGGGCAATGTAAAGCTGAAGGTTGAGCCGGCGCCGGCCTTGCTTTTTACCCAGATTTTTCCGTTATGGGCCTCAATTATTCTTTTTACCAGCGTCAGGCCCAGGCCGGTTCCCTTTACCTCTTGGTTGACGGCATTATCGACGCGATAGAACTCTTCGAATATCGCCTCTTGAGCCTCTTGCGGTATGCCGTATCCGGTATCGCTGATGTCCACCTGAATGAAGGCGTTGTCAGCCTTAGCCGCCTGTATATTAATTTTGCCTTTTGCGGGCGTAAATTTGATGGCGTTGCCGACGATATTTATCAAGACGCGCTTTAATTGCTCCCGGTCAGCGAATACGGTATTGGCTTGCTCCGGGATCTTAAAGCTTAAATCAATTTCCTTTTCCTTTGCCTGTATTGATAATAGTTCTATAATGCCGCTGACGACGCTCTTTAGGTCCTGGGATTCTTTTTTCATGCTCATTTTTCCGGATTCGATGCGGGAGATATCCAGCAGGTCATTTATCATATGTACTAATTCGTCGCTGTGTCGGTTAATTTTTTCCAGCCTGCTGTGGATATCGGGAGGCAGTTCGCCTAATTTTCCGGCAAGCAATATTGAAGCGTAGCCTTTTATGGAAGTAAGCGGTGTTCTTAATTCGTGAGAAACGGCGGAGACAAAATCGCTTTTTCTTTTGCTGATGGTTTTTACCTCGTTTAATGCCTTGGTCAGGTCGCCGGTCCTCTGGGTAACTTTCTGTTCAAGATCCTGCTGCGCGCGCCAGGTTTTCTCAAACAGCCGGGCATTTTCCAGCGCTTCTCCCAACTGATTGGCCAATATGCTGATTAGCTCCTGATCGCCTTCGTTTATTATCGTATCCGCAGCCTTTGTCCCCACTAAGATAAAACCCTTATTGCCCTCTTTGGGGAGTATAGGGGAAATAATAAAAGATGTGATGCCGAAAGATTCCTTTATCTGTTCGCTGAATTGGCTATCCGCCGCCTCGGCCGGGCTGGCTGAAGAAACGGCTTTGGTGTTTTTTATTAATTCCAGGTAATTCTTTTTATCTCGGTTCACCGATGACTTTACGGCCTCTATCTCATTTTCTAAGTATCCGATATCCGTTTGGAGCATGAATTTTTCTTCAAGGTCGTCCCAGAGGAAGGCACAGCTTTTTTCAAATCCCAGCTCTTCAAAGCTCATCATTTCTTTTAGGACTTTAAAGATTTGGCTTTCTTCCAATGTAGTGCTTATCTTGCGCGATAATATCTGCAGAGTATAGAGGCCGGCCATTTTTTTGTCAAGTTCATCCTGGGTTCTATTCAATTCCATATCCGTGCGGACAATGAGCTTGGCCTGTTCGTCCATTTCATCAAGGGATTTTTTTAGATTGCCGGCTGTAGCATCTAGAAGCCTGATCTTCTCCGCCTTATCAATAATCACCATAGCCAGCACTATTATGGTTAAAAGAGCGGCTATACCGGCCATGTTAATCATAATTTCGGAGCTAAGCATAATATTTTCCTTTTTGGCTTAATCAGGCCCCGGCTGCAAGCAGGGCGATAGTCTGATTATGAAAGTGGGCTTTGCCTTGGTAATTAATTGCCCTTAAGGGGGCTTGCTCTCCGTACGTGCATATTCCAAAGAGCGGAGTATTTTTCCCCACAGTATTTTCGATTAACTGCAGTTCTTCTCTAATTTGGCGGCCCAAGAGCAGGTATCTTGAAACCGACTCAAAGACCAGCAGGAAGTCCAGGCGTTCCTTGGCCAGATTCTTGCCCGCCTCATCCAGCGCGTCTTTGGTTGCGGCCAGGCACGATTCGTTGGTGCCGATCATTAATCTTATGGAGCTTCCCTCCGGGACATTGCCCTGGAATACAAGCGAGCCGTTGTCTTCTATAGAGGTAATATTTCTTAAGAGATACCCTTTCTCTTCGGGCAGGTATATTCCTATAGGATAGAGTATGGAAATTTTTTTGGAGTCTTTTTGTAATCCGCTTAAATCCCGCGCAAAGTATTCTTCGTAAACATTCGTTGCGGACTTCCCGTCTATTTCGTAGACGATATTCCCGACAGATTTAGTGATATGGCGGGGTTTGCCCAGGGGTTTCCATCCATGCCTGATACCCAGCCCGAAATTTAATTTTCCCCCCCAGAGTATCCCGCAGGCGCCTCCGCTTAAGACCTGTTGGTTGAAGTATATGTAGGTTTTCTTAAAGCTAAGTTCATCCGAGGCAGAGCCGCCCAGCAGGGGAAAACTCATCCCCAGATTCCTCTGCAGGCCCTCAAGCATGGTGCTGGCGTTGCGCATCAGGCCGTCGGAAAAGAGCAGCGCGAAATTCCTGCGGATATTTTTGAAGCCGTACAATAATTTATCCCCCAGCTCCCTGCCCGCCTCAAGGGCGTTCTTTGAATCTATCTCTTCTACGCAGGCTGTATTCAGGTATGTGCCTTCCGGCAGGCTAAAGAGCGCGATTAGTATGCCGTATTTAAATATGCCCTGGTTTGCGATAACCGCCAGGCTGCTGCATCCGACCAGCGGGACGGGGCCTAATATATCTATAATCGCGGCCAGGATTTCAGGCTTGGCGAATTCCACGGAACTAAAGACAATGGCCAGGCTTGCCTGTGCTTCTTTTAGATTCAACAGGGCCTGCCTGGCTGCTGTTTGCGCCGCATGCAGCGGATTTTTTTCAGTGTTTAATCCGATACTTACCTGTATACTCATTAGATAACCTCTCTTAGGCAATCATAGCATATTATCTAGTGGGGTCAATAAAATTATTGACCCCGTAACTTCTTTGTATTAGAATAAATAAAATAAATTGCGGCCTCATCGTCTAGCCTGGCCTAGGACATCACCCTCTCACGGTGAAGACACCGGTTCAAATCCGGTTGGGGCTACCAATTTTAAAAAAATCTCTTGCATTTAAATCTGCTTTATGATAAAAGAGATAATAACGGGGAGGGTTGATGAAGGGCCAGAATAAATTTTTAAAAAAATCCAACACAGTCGCAGCGGTTGTTGTTGGATTTTTTATTTTAGCAGTTCTCTCTTCCGGATGCGATAAAATTCCTTTCCTGCAGGGCCTCTTTAAGAATAAACCGCAAGCCCAAAAGCCCCCTTACGGCGCCGTTGCCAAGGTGGGGGGTTTTTATATCACTCAGGAGGATTTGAATAGCGAGGTTAGTAATTTCAATGAATTGATAGCCGCGCAAGGCGCCCCTCCGGAAGATAAAATAGATACGCGGGAAAAGAAGACCGCATATTTAAAAAATGAACTTGTGCGTAAATATATCCTCTATCAGGAGGCGCTGGACAGGGGCATTGAAAACAGGGAGGAGATCTCCCGCGCCTTAAGGGATGCTAAGGTATCGCTTCTGGTGACGGAGCTCCTGCGGGAAGAAACCAAGAAAATAGACGTTTCCAGCAAGCAGATCGAGAGTTTTTATGAGCAGAATAAGGAGATGTTGAAAGAGCCGGAACAGAGGAGGGTTTTTGAAATCGTTGCCCCGAACGAAGCTGAAGCCAAACAGGCTTATATTGAGCTGCTCAAAGGGGGGGATTTTTCTACGGTAGCCCGGCAGTATTCCAAGGCCGAAACCGCCTCAAAGGGCGGAGACCTTGGGTATATCGCCCTGGAGATTGAGCCGGGCAAACGTAATAAGTTTGATAAGTTTTATGAGGTGGCCTTTTCGCCATCTCTTGAGGCCGGAGGCATCAGCAATATATTCAAGGGGCCCGACGGTTATTATATAATAAAATTAGCAGCCATAAAGAAATCCGAGGCAAAGTCGCTCTCTGAACTCTGGGATAATATAAAATCCTGGCTGCTTTTTAGAGAGCAGCAGAAGGCCGTTACCGATCTTGCCGATAAAGTTGCGCGTGAAGTCAAAACAGAAATCTACGAGGACAAAATAGAATAGGAGAGACGCTTATGTCCATCAACTTACCTAACCTGCCTATTAAAAAGTATTTACCGTTAATTGTTGCCGCAGCCGCCGGAATTGCCGCCGTAGTCTTAATAAACGTTTATATTCAGCAGCAAGCTGAGAGCACAAAGCAGAGAACGTTATCCGGGGAGAGGAATTTAGCCACGGTGGTCATAGCCAAAAACGATATCGCCGCCGGCAGCGCAATCAAAGAGAGCGCGATTAAAGAAGTGAGCGTTAATAGGAGCGCTTTACAGCCGCGGGCAGCGCAATCCGTAGACAGGGTAGTTGACAAAGTCAGCCTTGCCCCCATATCCAAGGGGGAACAGATACTTCTTAATAAATTAGCCATATCAGGACAGGAGGTTTCTTTGTCCTCTAAAATACCTGCCGGTAAAAGGGCAATTACCATACCGGTGGACAACATTTCTTCGGTAGGAGGAATGGTTAAGCCGGGAGACCATGTAGATGTAATCGGAAATGTGCCGATCCCGGTTATGACCCCGCAGGGAAAACAGGCAACCCAGATTACCACTATGCCTTTATTCCAGAATGTGCTGATATTGGCAGTGGGCCAGGAAGTTAGCGCTGTTTCCTCGGGCGCTTCGGATAGAAGCCGTACCGCTTTTTCTGTTGTTACCCTTGCATTGAACCCCCATGAGGCAAATTTAATTGCCTTTGCCCAGGAGCAGGGCAAAATAAGGCTTGTTTTACGCTCTCCAGGAGATACTCAAATCCAGCCGACAACGCCTGCCAGCTGGGAGGTTTTATACAGGACAGTGCTTCCGCAGGCATTTGAAGAACCCGTGCAGCAGCAACCGACTTATCCTGAAAATAAGGTCGATATTTATCGGGGCGCAAATAGAGAAGCAAAAAGCATTAATTAAATAAAAAAAGGAGAAGAATGATTAAGAGGCCAGACAGGTATATCTTCGTAGGGATCTTGACGTTTTGTTTATTTTTGTGGCTTAGCCCTGCCTTAGAAGGCAATGCCGCAGAAGAAGTGGTAGAGACGTTGACTGTCGGAGAAACAAGGGTTTTCTATGCGCATTCTCCTTCTCGCGTAGCCATTACCAATCCCCAGGTTGCCGACGTAACCGACGTAACCGGCTCCGACATTGTCATTAACGCGAAATCATCCGGCAGGACAAAGCTTTTTTTCCAGGATGCTTATGGAGACCACTCTTTTGACCTTAAGGTTATAACCGAAGATATGGGCATAATTAAGGAGCGGGTTGATAACCTGTTGGCACGGCTTAATCTGGGCGAGGTTTATACCAAGGCAGAGGATGAAGAAAATAAGGTTTTTATTTTAGGCAATGTCAGGGATGAAGAAGACAAAGAGAGAATCAATCTTGTGCTGGGGGTATTGGCAGATAAGACCGTTGACCTGACGGTAATAAAGGAAGAGAAGGCAGTGGTAAGCATTGATGTGCAGGTGCTGGAGGTTGATAAGGACGCCACAACGACCCTCGGGCTTACGAACCCCTTGAGTACTACCACCGGGCTTGCCGTTACCGAAATCGCCTCTCCCGCTCTTGCCAGCACAACCTGGGGACAGATTTTCAGGGTAACCAATGTTATGCGCCCGACGGCATTTAACTGGACTTTATACGCGTTGATACAGGAGGGCAAGGCCCGCATACTCTCGCGGCCGCGGCTTGCCTGTCAGAGCGGCAAGGAAGCGGAGTTATTGGTAGGCGGGGAAAAACCTACCTTTACCACTGATGTGGCTTCAGCCGGAGGACAGGGCACAGAGGTGGACTATAAAGAATACGGCATCAAATTAAAGATCAGGCCGACGGTGGCCGAAGACAAACGTATAAAATTGGCCTTGAATGTAGATGTAAGCGAAATAGGCGATGTTGAATATATCGGGGCAGCTGCCAACCGCACCGCCCAGGCCTATCCTTTGACAAAGCGCTCTGCCGTAACCGAGCTCTATCTTAACAACGGCCAGACTATGGCAATAGGCGGCCTGATAAAAAAGAAGACCGAAGAAGACATTACCCGAACCCCCTGGCTTTCGGATGTCCCTGTTTTGGGGGCGCTTTTTAGGAAGAAGGTTTCTAGAACCGGAGGCGGCAGCGGGGAAAGAGGGGATGTGGAGTTGTTTATTACCCTGACCCCCACTATAATCAACCAGGAAGAAGGGCTTGCGCAGGAAGAGGAAAAAGATTCTGCCTTAGGGGAAGTTGTTGATACAAATATAAACGTAGTTGTTCCGGAGGCGCTTTCCGGTTATGCCAGCGTCATTCAGAGGCGCATATTGGAGCAGTTAGCCTATCCCCCCGCGGCAAAGGATGCGGGTTTTCGGGGGACGGTAAAATTAAAATTACACCTTTCTTATAACGGAGAGTTGTTGGATGCAGAAATTAAAGACTCCTCCGGTTATAATATTCTGGATGAAAATGCCATTGCGGCAGCCAAAGGAATCGTTTCCTACCCTCCATTTCCTCCCGCTATCGATTCTCAAGATATCTGGGTGGAGATACCCGTAGTATACCAGTTAGATGAGTAGTGTGCATAATTCTATCGTCATTGCGAGTCCCGACGTATCGTCGGGACGAAGCAATCTAATCGAAGAGATTGCTTCGTCGCTTGCGGCTCCTCGCAATGACAGAGTGCGAATTATGCATACCCCTCAATTAGATTAAGATATGCCTAAGACGGTAGCGATATTCAGCACAAAGGGCGGCGTCGGCAAGACCCTTATCGCCAGCAATTTAGCCGTCTGCCTGGGTTATTATTCGCGCAAGAACACCCTGGTAGTTGACCTGGATCTACAGGCAATCGGGGATATGCCCAAGCTTTTTGATGCCCCGGCGCATAAGTCAATGCTGGATTTGTCCGCAGGCCTAAGAGGGAGCCCTGAGAATATTTCTTTGCGCGAATACGTGGTGCACCTGGAAAAATACGGCATCGACTTCCTTCCGGCAGTGCTTAATCCCCGCCAGGGGAAACATTTAGACAGCGATAAGATAAAAGATGTGCTCACTTATTTAGAGAAGCATTATGAGTATATCATTATTGATACGGGCAAGGCTTTTACCGAGAGTTTATTCGCCGCTTTTAATCACGCTAACCTTATTCTATTAGTGGTCACACCGGATATATTGTCGGTCTATCAGACTAAGTGGTCCCTGGATGTCCTGCAGTCGTTGCGCATTCCCCTGAATATGGTTAAAGTTGTCTTAAACCGCGCGCAGAGCGCAGGCGGTGTTATCTGGCAGGAGGTGCGCGCGGCTATCCCCTGCGAGATAATCAGCAAGATTCCCTCTGAGGGTAAGAGCGCCGGCATTGCCTTAAACCGCGGCGTACCGGTGGTAATTGATGCTCCTAACTGTAAAATATCCTCTGCCGTAAAAAAATTAGGCATTGAGTTAATAGAAAAGGAGGAGTTGTTTTTGAAGAACCAGGAGATATCGGCTGCCGCCGCGCAGGAAGAGGGAGTTTTTGTCAGGGAGGGGGAATTCTGGGAGAAATTCAATCTTTCGCAGGCGCCTAGCCAAGAGGGGGCAGCGGAGGAAAAAGAGATTGACGAAATTACCGAACTGAAGAAACGGATACACCATAAACTGATTGAAAAATTAGACCTGAAACACCTTGAGATTGATATGACTAACCCCGCCCGCGCAGAAGAGATTAAAGAGAAGACGCAGCGCATAATTACCTCCAGCCTGGCCGAGGAAACAGGGGCGCTTATCTCATCCTTTGAAATAAGAAAAAGGCTGGTAAAAGAGATTACCGATGAGGCCTTGGGCCTGGGCCCCTTAGAGGACTTAATAAACGACCCGGCAATATCGGATATAATGGTTAATAACAGGAACCAGATTTATATTGAACGTTTCGGCAAGATAGAGCTGAGCCCCAAGAGGTTTATCTCTAATGAGCAGGTACGCCAGGTTATTGAAAGAATCATTGCCCCTTTGGGCAGGCGCATAGATGAGTCTACGCCGATGGTGGATGCCCGTCTTCCCGACGGCTCGCGCATTAACGCGATTATCCCCCCCCTTTCTTTAACCGGCCCTACGCTTACCATAAGAAAATTCGGCAGGGAGCGCCTTAACATAGAGGACCTCCTGCGTTTAGGGGCCTTGAATGAAGCGATGCGTGATTTCCTGCAGGCGGCAATAGCGGTGCGCAAGAATATCATTGTCTCCGGTGGCACGGGTTCCGGAAAAACTACCGTTTTGAATATCCTTTCTGCTTTTATCCCCGCTAACGAGCGCATTGTTACTATTGAGGACGCCGCGGAGTTAAGGCTAAAACAGGAGCATTGTGTGCGCCTTGAGTCGCGCCCTCCCAATATTGAAGGCAAAGGGGCCATTACTACGCGGGACTTATTCCGGAATTCCTTAAGGATGCGGCCGGATAGAATTATAATCGGCGAATGCCGCGGAGCTGAAAGCCTTGATATGCTGCAGGCGATGAATACCGGCCACGACGGCTCAATGACTACGATACACGCCAATTCCCCCCATGATGTTCTCTCAAGGCTTGATTCAATGATTTTAATGTCCGGGGTTGAATTGCCGATAAGGGCTATCCGCGAGATGATTGCTTCGGCAGTAAATATTATAATCCATACCGCCCGCCTTTCAGATGGCTCGCGCAAAATAACCCAGGTAACCGAGTTAACCGGCCTCAAAGACGATGTGCACATCGGCTTTGAGGATATCTTTTTTTTCAAACGGACAGGCATGGATGATAAAGGCGGGGTCCTGGGGAATTTTAAGGCTACCGGCTATGTACCCTCCTTTATAGAAGATATAAAGCTAAAAGGCATCCCGCTTCCAGCCAATCTCTTTTCTACCTAGGGCCGCCGCTCCGCCGTAAAAATGAGAATAAACAATAAGACAAAAAATAAGGCTCTGGCAGAAGATGCGGTTATGGCCAGTTCTTTATTTAGCCGTATGAAAGGGCTCTTAGGCAGAAAGGAGTTTAAAAAGGGCCAGGCCTTGATATTGGCTCCCTGCAATTCAATACACACCCTTTTTATGAGATTTCCCATAGATATAGTTTTTCTTGATAAGAATAAACGTATATTAAGAATTATACCTTCCCTGCAGCCCTTTCGCTTGAGCGGGATATATTTTAATGCCGCTTATGCGGTTGAATTGCCTGCAGGCACCGCAGAAGATCGATCATCCTCCCTTGGCGACGTACTTGCCTTTGAATAACTCTCCTAAAGAATGTCCAAACTGAGAAATAGCTGAAATATTGTCATTGAGACTGTGTCGCATGCCACAAAAGTGGAGTAAGTTTGTCATTGCGAGGAGCGAAGCGACGAAGCAATCCATTTCTTGAGATTGCTTCGCTCCTGCTTCGGCTTCGCCTCGCAGTCGCTCGCAATGACGAGAAAATCGAATTTTTCAGCAATCTCTGCAAATAGGCTTGACATTTTTACATTAAAACATTATAATTTTAATGTCCAGTCTGGACAATTCGAGGGAATATGGGCGTTATCTATAAATTAAAGCCGGAAATCAAAGATTTCATAGTTGAGCAGAAAAGAAGTAATCCTGCCTTAAGCTGCCGTAAATTATCGGTATTGGTTGAGCAGAAATATCAAATAAAACTCTCCAAATCCAGCATTAATCTTATCATTAAAACAGCTGGCCTGAGCATGCCTGTAGGCAGGAGAAGCAGGGTGCCTAAGCCTTCTTCCGTCGGAAAAACACCGGAAATTCAAAAGATAGATACCGTTGTTGAAGAGGAATCTACCGGTGCGGTTTTGCTCAAGGCAATGGACTCGCTTATCGGAGGCAGCCGCTATATTAGCGAGGCGGTGAGAAAAGCCTTAAGAGAGCCGGAGCAGGATATTTTAGCCAAGACCGAGGCATTAATTTATTTCCTTCTGTTCTCTCCGTCGCAACCTGAAGAAAAGAAAGTAGTTACAACATTATCTTCTTTGTCGGACAGAAAGGTTTCTCCAGAGGATGCCTTGTCGTATCTTGATTTATTGCAATCAGTTAACATAAAAAGTGCGGATATATATATGGGCATATTAGGCTTATCCCAGCAGGTACGGGGGGTTAAACTGTTTCTGGCAGATAATAAGAATTTATATTTAGACAGCCGGTTCCATACTCTGTGGCCTACCCCCTACATCCCCTATGATTTTTCCACAACTATATACAATACAAAGAGTTACATAAACAGATATTTTTTTCAGGGCCAGCCGCTTACGTTTTTTAATGCGCCCGGGGAGGATACGCCATCAGAGGAATTTTTTAGTTTAATTTCAGCCTTAAATAGCCAGGGTAATAAAATAGAACGAGTCCTGCTTTATGGCAATAACTTTGAGGAGTTGCAGAGCTTGCGTTTGGGGCAGCTCAAGCGGCGCCTTTTTATCTTCGGATTATTGCCGGGACAGTTTAGAGGGTGCCGCACCATAAAGAAAACCGCAGAATTTAAGAGCTTCTTTTTTGAGCCGTTGCAGAAAGAGTTATGCCTGGCCGAGACAGAGGTTGATTTATTGCAACCATCTATAAACCAAGTAGTTACATTAAAAGGGTGTTTGTTAAAGACATCGCTTTCAGAGCCGCCTTGCTTAATAATTCTGGGGAATAATTATTATGAGGGCGGCGGCCCCGCCTTGCTGGCAAATACATATCTTAGCCGCTGGCCCAACCTGCAGGAGGCAAGGCAGGATTTTAACCGGAAGGTGGAGTTTTTCTCCTACACCGGTGATGGCCAGGGTTTTTCTCCGGCGAAAAATTTGAATTTAAGCCTCCTTGACGCCTCGGGCGTTAAGCCTCTTTTTAATGCCTATATTGAACTACTGGATCTGTATTTTAGGCAGTTCTTTCTCCCCGCAGAATTCAATGGTAAGGTTCTCCCGACGATAAAAGAGGAATTTTACGAATTAAAGACAACCTTAAGAAAAGAAAAAAGCCTTGTCTTTATAACTTTCCATATCCCGGATGGATTTTCTTCTCAAGGGGCCCTGGAGTATGCCTGCCGCAGGTTAAACGAGCGGGAGATTGAGTTTTCCGACGGCAGACGGGCATGGTTTATCATTTAATACAAACGGATTAAATAATCTGTCATTGCGAGGGAGCGATAGCGACCGAAGCAATCTCAAAGACGGGATTGCTTCGCCTTCGGCTCGCAATGACACTTATTGCGTTTGTATTAGCAAGCGCTTTCTTGGCCATCCGAAATAGCCTTGACGCCCCCCTTTATAAATGGTATAGTTTACTTGTCACGCCAAGCGATGTTAAGATTATGGCGGGATCCCGCCGGATGACAGAAATATCTGGGCGGGATAATTGAAGGGCGGCAACGAGAACCCGCCACAGAGAACGGCGGGCCCGCCGAAGATGTTTTGGCGGGGGCAATTCCTGAATAGAGGTGTTCGGGATGCGCAAAGCCACGGGACGATGTTCGCTAAAATTTAGTTTTTATGATTTTCCTGCTTCTGGGTCGCAAGCGGAAACGTTAGCCGGGTTACCGAAAGCCGATATATGGATTTTGTAACTCGGTTTTTATTTTGAGGCATTAGTAAAGACTTTAAAAAACACTTACGATAAAGAAGGAGGTGAGGAAAATGTTGAGGTCAAAGAAAGCGCAGAGCACTCTTGAATACATCATCATCTTTACCGCTATAGTGGGAGCGGTGCTGTTGGCAGCCAACACAATAATCAAGCCAAAGGTGGGAAACATCATTGACCATGCGGCAACACAGGCAGAGACGGCAGTGGAGCATATTAGTTTTGAATAAAAGTTAAATTAAATAGGGAGGTGAATCAAAATGTTAAGATTAAACAGACATGCGCAAAGTACGGCCGAATACGTAATAGTCATCGGTCTCATCGTTGCCGCGGTTGTGGCGATGCAGACCTATGTGAAAAGGGGCCTGCAAGGCAGGATTCAGGAAGCAGTGGATTATGTGGAAAACACGAATGAATCGGGGGTAGTGACTTTCAGCGGAGGCCAGTACGAGCCATATTATTTAAGTTCCAGCTTTGATAATGACCGTAACAGCACAGAAACGGAAGATATGCTGGAAGGCGGAGCGATTGACAGGGCTCTGACCATTGATCATAGCGAGCGTACGGGCAGCCAGACCATCGGGGCAGCAGAATAATAGCATTTTTATTGAGGAGGTGAAAAAGATGTTTAGAAAATTATTTAGCAATAGGGCCCAGACCACGTTGGAGTATGCGATTTTGATAGGCATAGTTGTTGGCGGGCTTATCGCAATGCAGATATACGTGAAAAGAGGCCTGCAGGGAAAACTGAAAGAGAACGCAGACAGCATGGGGGCGCAGTTTTCTCCGGGATATACTACTTCCAGTTACACGACCAGCAATACCGCCGATAGCGCCGAGACACTCGCCGGAGAAGTTACTACAACTACAATAAGCGGCCAGACTACAGATAGAACCGGCACCGAAAATGTGGATGTTCTGGCGAACGAATATTGGTGGGAATAATTTTACGCAGATATGTGTATCTTGCGATAAGAGGCTGGAGTTATCCTAAGGAGGGATAATGACTGTTCAGATAATTATATCATTGGTAACTTTTGCGGGAGTCTTTTTCCTGGTCAAGCTGTTATACCCGGCGGCACAGGCAAGGTTTGAAGGGTGGCAGGGGGCAAGGATGGATAGGATTACCCCGAAACTCGAGCGGATGTTTTTGAATATACCGTTAAAGAGGTTGATGCTTTTAGATGTCTTGTCGCCTCTATTGTGCGGGTTAGCGGGGTTTTTGCTTACCGGCACCCTTTGGGTTGCCTTTGCCGCTATGGCCGGGGGGCTTTTTGTGCCGATGGCAGTTGTCAGGAAACTGGAGTCGCGGCGCAGGCAAAAATTTACATCCCAGCTTGTAGATGCGCTAATGCTTCTTTCCAGTTCCCTGAAGGCGGGCTTAAGCTTAACCCAGGCATTTGAGACGGTGGTTGAGGAGATGCCCGCGCCCATAAGCCAGGAGTTCGGGCTGGTGGTCCGCCAGATGCGCATGGGGGTCAGTATTGAGGAAGCAATGCAAAAGTTAAAGAAACGTATGGATGTGGAGGAGCTGGACATGATTATAACGGCGATGCTGGTTTCTAAGGAGACCGGCGGAGACCTTACCGCCACCTTCGCAAAGGTTATCTACGCTATTCAGGAACGCAATAAGTTAAGAGGCAGAGTAAGCGCCCTCTGCGCGCAGGCTAAAATGCAGGGCGCGATTATGTCTATCCTGCCGATAGTATTCTGTTTGTTCGTTTACAAGGTCAACCCGGGGTTTTTTGCGGTCTTTCTTAAGGATCCCTTGGGAAAGATGCTTTTGATTTATGCGGCAGTATCGGAAATATTGGGCATAATTTTTATCGCCAAGTTAAGCCGCGTGGATTTTTAAGGAACGATTAGGAGGGCAAGTTATGTTGATATTAATAGTTTTGCTTTTAGCGGTTGCCGCCTACCTGGCGCTTTATCAATTCAGGCCGGAGGTATTCGGTATTGAAGAGAGCCATCTTCCTAAAGATGCGCTTTATGAAGGAGAGGGACAGAAGGGCATGATGAAAAAATTTGAAGGCCATATCCCTATTCCCTTTATATCGGGGCTTAAGAGGAAGTTGGTAAAAGCGGGCTTTCCTATTGGCGTTATAGAGTTTCTTGCCTTTAAAATATTATCCCTGATCATTATTCCGGTTGCCGCCTTTATCCTGCTGGGGAAGAATTTTTCTCCGCTTCCGCTTTTTACTATTTCTTTAGCAGCAGGGTTTTTACTGCCGGAGATATGGTTGAGCGGCCGGATAAAGAAAAGGCAGCATCGGATAAGGCGCGACCTGCCGAACGCGATTGACCTCTTAAACCTTTGCGTCAGCGGAGGCCTTGATTTTATGCTGGCGGTAAATACAATCACCAGGGAGCTAAAGCCCTGCGAAGTGACGCGGGAGCTCTCAGAGGTTTACCGCCAGACCCAGATGGGCAAGACGCGCCGGCAGGCCCTTAAGGATTTGGCGCTGCGCCTTGATATGCCGGAGATCCATTCATTCGTGCGCATGCTTATCCAGGCCGACCGCATGGGCACTCCCTTAGCCGATGCCTTGAATCTTCAGGCAGAGGAGATGAGGGTAAGAAGGTTTCAGCAGGGCGAGGCAATGGCGCTGAAGGCGCCGATAAAACTGCTCTTTCCTCTTTTTGTATTTATTTTACCAGTAGTTTTAATTATCGTAGGCGGTCCGATTTTACTGCAATTTATGCGCGGGGGGGCAAACTTTGGTTTTTAACGGGGGGCTCTATACAATGAAGAATAAGGCGCAGAGCACAGTAGAATATTTTATCCTCTTCAGCGTAATTACCCTCTTGACTATTCTCTCCCTGAGCACATTTTTCCCGAGGATACAAGAGGCATTGCAGGGCAAGGACGGGTATTTTCAAAAAGCGGCAGGGGAGATAACAAAATGATTATAAGAAAGAGATTAAACAGGATA
>JAZDPH010000048.1:0-20911 GCA_043797735.1 Candidatus Omnitrophota bacterium
TTATCCGTCATTGCGAGGAAGCCGTCGAAGACGGCTGACGAAGCAATCTCGTCGATAAGTTTGGGATTGCTTCGCTCCCTGCGGTCGCTCGCAATGACAAAAGTTGGTTATAGAACAATTATGACACAGTCTGATTGCGAGCGAGCGCAAAGCGCGAGCGAAGCAATCTCAAGACAAAGCGGGATTGCTTCGCCCTTGACGCTTCGTGTCAAGGGCTCGCAATGACGAATGTCGCATTCATCATTCCAGTTCTTTCAGCGCTCTCTCCGCCTCTTCCGCAGTGGGCGCGCGGCCGTGAAAATCACAGACATTCTCCATAAACGAGACGCCCTTGCCTTTTATGGTGTGGGCGATGATTATCGTCGGCTTGCCCTTAAACTTTGCCGCCTCTTCGTAGGCGGATAAAATCTCTCTTATGTCGTGCCCGTTTATCTCTAATGTATTCCAGCCGAAGGCCTGCCATTTTGCAACCACCGGCTCCAATTCCATAATCTCGCAGGTCCTTCCGTCAATCTGAAAACCGTTATAATCAAGGATGGCGCAGAGGTTATCGCATTTAAAATGCGCGCAGGCCATCGCCGCCTCCCAGATATTGCCTTCTTGAGTTTCTCCGTCGCCTAAAAGCACGTAAACCCGGTAATCCTTTTTATCAAGCCGCCCCGCAAGGCTCATCCCCAGGGCAACCGACAACCCCTGTCCGAGAGACCCTGAGGCTACATCAACCCCGGGGGCCCTGCGGTCAGGATGGCCCTGCAATATAGAGCCAAACTGCCTTAGGGTAAGCAGTTTATCCTTTGCAAAATAACCTGTTTCCGCCAGCAGCGCATACCAGAGCGGGCAGCAATGCCCTTTTGACATATGAAACCTGTCCCTCTCGGGCCAGGCGGGGTCTTTGGGGTTGTGCCTTAATACCCGCAAAAACAAAACGGTTAGTAAATCCGTCGAGGAAAGGCTTCCGCCGGGGTGCCCCGAGCCGGCCTTGGCAAGCATCTGAATAATCAGCCTGCGCACCTGCCTGGCCTTATCCTCCAATGCTTTAATTTGCGGCTCGCTCATTAATTAATCTCTCTATTTTTTTTCTGACGCTGTCCTGCGCGGGGTTTAATGTTAGGGATTTTTCCCAGTTTAATCTGGCGTTAGGAATATCCTCAATTTGAAAATAGGTATCGCCGATATGGTCGTAGATAACCGGGTCTTCCACCAGGGAAATTGCCCTGCTCAATTCCTTGAGCGCGGCCTTATACTCCCCCTTCTTAAAATAAAACCAGCCCAGGCTGTCAATGTAGGCGCCGTTATCCGGCGCAAATTTCAGCGCCCTCCTGATCAGCTCCCCTGCCTCAGCGAGGTTCTTGTTTTCTTCCACATAAAGATACCCTAAAAAATTTAACGCTTCGTGATAATCCGGCTTGAGTGTCAGCGCGCGCTTAAGCTCCTCTTCGGCTGAATCATTTTTTTTCAATTCGTTGTAAATGGTGGCCAGGTAAAAACGCGCCTCCGCGTCCTCCGGAGACAGCTTTACTACCGTGCGGTAAGCCTCTTCGGCCTCTGGGAATTTTTTCCCCTGAATATAGAGAATGCCCAGCGTCTTATAGATATCTACATTCTCCGGATGAATTTTGGCGGCGTTCTTCAGCGCTGCCTCATATTCGCTGCGGGCAAGCTCCGGTTTATTCTGAGAGGTATATATCAGCGCCAGGATGGCGCGCGGCTCTATCGCATCGGGGTCAATCTTTATTGATGCCCTTAACTCCTCTATGGCCGAGGGGATGTCGTTTTTCTTTAAATAACCGGAGGCAAGGTTTAGATGAATAACCGAACTTTCCTTATCGGCATTTAAGGCCTTTTTATACTCCTGGATTGCCTTATCTATCTCGCCGGTGCTCTCGTGCATTACCGCCATAATATAATGCTTAAGCGCCAAAGAGGCCTTTTTATCAAAGGCAAAGGAATTTTTATTTATTATAAGCAGCGCCGGCAGGCAAAAAAGCAGAGCCCAAGCAACCCTCTTAGACAAGGAAATCATATATTATACGAATAGGTACGAATTTTATTTTAGTGAAAGACTAGGCCCAGTCTCTCTTCTTGAGATGACGCAGGCGGCGACGCGCTTTTTTTCTTTTATGAGTGCGGATCTTTCTTCTTTTTCTCTTCTTGCCGCAAGGCATGCTTCCTCCTAATATATTACTTTATTCAACGGATATTCAATAATCCCCTGCGCCCCCAGGCTCTTCAATTCCGGGATAAGCAGGCGCACTAATTTCTCGTCAATTATCGTCTCAATCGCATACCAGCCGTCTTCGGAAAGCCCGGAAACGGTAGGATTCTTTAACGCCGGCAGGCAGGCAATTATTTTTTTAAGGTTTTCTCTTTTAGCGTTTAGCTTCAGCCCTACCTTGCCCTCGGCAAGAATCGCCCCCTTCAAAAGAAGGGCTATCCTCTCCATCTTAGCCCTCTTCCAGCTGTCCTTATATGAACTCTTGTTGGCGATAAACTGGGTGGTAGAGGTACAAAGCGTGGCTATCTCTTTTAATTTGTTGGCGCGCAGGCTCCTGCCGGTTTCAGTCAGCTCAACAATGGCATCCACCAGCCCCGCGCTTACCTTAACTTCCGTCGCCCCCCAGCTGAACTCCACCTCTACTTTAACTTTATTCTTTCGGAAATATTCCTTGGTAACGTTGACTAACTCGGTGGCAACGCGCTTGCCCTGGAGCCCCTTTACGGATTTTATGCCCGAACCTTCAGGCGCCGCTAAAACCCACCTTACCTTATTTAAACTCGCTTTGGCATAGACCAGTTCGGCGATCCTGGCCACGTCGGACTTATTTTCCAGTATCCAGTCGTCGCCGGTAATGCCGCAATCCAAGGCCCCGTCCTCTACATAGCGGGACATCTCCTGCGCGCGCAATAGCACCGGCTCAATCTCCGGGTCGTCCACCGACGGAAAATAGGAGCGCGGCGAAGGCAGGGAAAGGTTATACCCCGCCTTTTTAAAGATCTTAAAGGTCGCCTCCTGCAAGCTGCCCTTAGGTAGCCCTAATTTAAGTATTTTCTTTTTCATCACTTTACACTCTCCTCATAAACAGCGCTTTATTATAAAGGGATATTAATATTTTGTAAAGAAAAAAATACCGCTGGCGCTCGTCATTGCGAGATGAGATTGCTTCGCTCGCTCACGCTCGCTCGCAATGACGCGAATTTTGTCATTGCGAGGAGGACGAAGGGATTCCTCGTCCGTCATTGCGAGCCCCGACGTATCGTCGGGGCGCCTGCCTGCCGGCAGGCAGGAAGCAATCTCTATAAGACGGACTCGGAACAGGCTGCGCAATCTCAATTATTAGCGTCTGTCGAGGCTTGCTTAGGATTAGCTGCCGCTAAAAATAGCCTTTAGTTCCTGAGCCGGCCTCCCTGACTCAAGCACAACTAAGATATCTTTGAGGGTCGGGTCGGTTGGAGAACAGTCTTCTTCTTCATCTCTTAGTATATCCGCAATACAAGAAATAACTTTCTGCGTATCATTAAGCTCATCCTTAAGGCAGGAGGCTTGGATATACTCCTTGATTCTCTCGGGTGACGGCGCGATGCCTC
The DNA here is from genome assembly GCA_043797735.1 of Candidatus Omnitrophota bacterium. GTDB lineage: Bacteria > Omnitrophota > Gorgyraeia > Gygaellales > Profunditerraquicolaceae > BS750m-G77. The sequence continues at coordinate 3,586 of JAZDPH010000048.1, forward strand.
TTTCAGCCATATTCTCTATCCGGCGCCACTCCTGATTAAGGTTAACTCGCAACAGGGACTGTCCCCGCAGGGGACTGTCCCTAAAAGTTGCGCTTAGATTGCTTATGGCCTGGATGACAATGGGGAGAGAGCGAAAGTCGATTCCTCCGGCTTTTCCCGTTGCAGGGGGAATCGATCCTGAGCGAAGCGAAAGATCAATACCGCCGAGGGCGGATGATGCACATAACGCAGACAAAGATCTCGGATATCTTACTGAACCATAATAAACAACTATCGCTTCAGCAAGGCCTTTAATCTTTTGTTTATTTAAATTTTTCACTAAATATTCAATATCTTCCTCTGCCAACAAAGACAAAATAGTTATTAACCTTGAGGTAACAGCATTCCTCGGCTCTTTAAGAATACGCAAAACCTCCTCAATCCCGCCTTCCGTCACCGCTGTTCTATCCAACTCCAACTCAGGGATAGGACTATTTATTCTAGTTATAGTGTATGCCCTTACCGACTTTGCACCGTTTTCAAGCAAGATTTTCCTACTTATTGCGCAAATAGTCCCTGAAACAAAACAGTCGTCCACAAATATGACATTTTTGCCCTTTACTGGTACGCTACCATCAAAATATAATGTTTCTTGTACTATTTCTCTTTTAACTTCTAATGACGATTGCGTATACAACACTGGCCTTTCATATCTCTTTCTATTGATAGTGGCTTTTGCAATACCGAGTCTATTCACCAAAATGTTACAAAAATAATGCATACAATTCTTTGGTTCTGAGGACGGCCCTCCAACCAAAACCCAATCTTCGGGATGGGCGGATATTTGAACTCCAACCTCTTCGGATATTTTAACCAATATTTGCCCGGCGAACTCTTCAATAGCATTACTATCTCCAAGTTTAAGTCGTGAGTACCTAATTTTCTCTTCCGTCGGCATAGACTCAACTTCATGCAGATATACAACTGATCCGTCAATTTTTTCTTTTGTAAAATTAGGCGGCCTTCCTCTTTCATCTTCCCCCATCGCCGAGCTGGCGGAGGTAGCTTTGACAAGCGATGAAGAATTTATCTCAATCAGATTCCTGTTTAATGGCCTTGCTAATTTGTTGCCGCCTGCTATTGCTACTATCGGTGAACCGGAAGAAGGGACGCTGCCAAAAGGCGCTATCTGTCCTAAGTCAAACTTCATCCCGCCGCTAAAATAGCTCCTCACCACCTGTCCTGTTGGGGTGTATACCGGCTCTTTGATATTGTATTCGCCTTCGGCAAAAGACTTCTGGTATTGCTGGAAGCAATTAGTCTTTAACCAGGGGGCTTTGGAAGTTAAGCCGCTAAGATTCAGGGAATTGATGCGGGGTGAGATTGCTTCGTCAGCCGCCTTTTGGCGGCCTCCTCGCAATGACTGTTGAGAAAAACGCGCCTTAAACCACTGGGCTAGGATTAGAGAATAGTAGACTTGCCTTAGGGAGGCGTATCTTTTAGAGGAGTTGACCTCTTTGGTAAGCTTAGGGATGATCAATTCTCGGATGAGTTGCGAGGAGTATTCGTTGAGGGTTTTTAGCCGCGGATCATCAAAACGGTAGGGGAGGTTTAATCCCCTACCGTTGCTCTCCTTAAGGTAATCTTCCTCTAACATTACCTTTAACGTTGCCTTGTAGATATAGGCTGAAGGGGCAGTATTCGTCCCTCGTCCTTCATCCCTCGTCTCTCGTATGATAATCTCCCCCGGCACTATCCATGGCCTGGTTAAGGTAGGGATGGTTATGTTTTCGCTTCCGAAGAGATCTCCTGCTTTCTTGTAGAGCTTATCCCAGTAAAGTTTGCCTTCGGGGGTATCCGGGGAGGTGTATCTGGCGGTGTCTTTCTTAAGCTGGAGGTCCGTTTCAAGCATAATCCTGCCGATATCGGTCTTGGCTAATTCATCATCTATGATGTTATCTGGGGAATCAGGCCTTAGGTTCACCCAGAAGGTGTCATTGGGCAGGGTGAGGCCGATGAGAAAGTATTGCATTAACTGTTTAACCTCGGATTGAAATTTTGCTTCGCTACGAGGGACGAGGGAAGATGGATGAGGGACGGCATCACCTTTATCTAAGAGTACCTTGAAATTATCGCTTAAGGCGTCATAGGAAAGATAGCGTAGGTGCAGGGGGCGGAACTTGTCCACCGTAAGGCTGTTGTGCATAGCAGAAAGATGCCCTGCGATATTGAGCTCAACGGCTGCCCCCTCGACTGGGCTCGGGGCAAGCTGTGCAAAGGCCTGCCTGCCTGCCGGCAGGCAGGTTTGCTGCAAAAGCAGCAGCAAGCACAATAATAAAGATAGGGTTTTATATATTTTCTTTGACATAATTAAACTCTTTAGGAAGTAGGCACAAAGAAACCGGAATATGGACCCCCTTCCGGCTTTAAGTACCTTTGTGGCAGGCCTGGCTACCTCCATAGGCCGGGGATGCCGGAATTATTGGTTAAAGTATACCCTATAAATGGGCGGTTTTCAAGTAGTTATCCACAATGACTCGTGTCATTGCGAGGACTGCGAGCCGAAGGCGAAGCAGGACGAAGCAATCTAAAAGAAGAGATTGCTTCCTGCCTGCCGGCAGGCAGGCGCTCGCGCTTTGCGCTCGCTCGCAATGACGCGAATTTTGTCATTGTGAGCAAGTTATCCACAACTTTTGATTTGCAATATCGGGATTTTAAATTATAATGGGTAATACTAACCAAGGAGAAAGATATGCTTAAGAAACTTCGTGAAAAGAAAACCGCAAAAAGATTATGGATCGGCCTGGCTATCATTATCATCCCGGCCTTTGTCTTCTGGGGCTTTAGCGGCGCGCTGCGCGGGCCAAAAGAGCAAGGCAACCTGGAGTTCCAGGAGTCATTTCAAGCGGTAAAAAACCTGGCAATTATGCAGTTCGGGGACAACTTCTCCGAGATACAGAAATACCTTAACTTAGAAGAGCAGGCACGGCTCAGGCTCATATTAATCAATGAGGCCAAAAGGCGCAAGGTTAATGTCTCCAATAAGGAGCTCGTGCAGGCGATACAAAGTAACCCCCTCTTTCAGCAAAAGGGGGCCTTTAACAATAAAATCTATTCCGAGCTGCTGCAATATACCTTTCGCACTCAGCCGCGCGCCTTTGAAGAACAGACGCGCCAGAGCCTGATGATCTCCAAACTATATGAGTCGGCCACTAATGGCGTAAAATTAAGCGAAGAGGAAATCCGGGAGGAATACCGCAAGAATAACGAGGAGATCAGCATATATTATCTAGCCGCTTTCCCCTCTGACTTTGAAAAAGAGGCAAACCCCTCTGAAGAAAATCTCCTGAATTTCTTCGCAAAAAACTCCCTGCAGTTTAAAAAACCCCTCTCCTTTAGCCTGAATTACCTCTCCACAGACTCCGAAGACAAAGCCAGACAGCTCTACCAAAGCCTTCTTAAAACCAAGGACCTTGCTAAAACTGCCGCAGAGTTTGAGTTGGAGGTAAAAGAGACCGGCCTCTTCGGCCAGACCGAGGCCATCCCGGGAATCGGCTGGTCCCCGGACATTTTAATGCTGGTCTCAAAATTAAAAAAGGGCCAAATAAGCCCTCCCGTAACGTTGGATAAATATTACTATATCCTGCAGTTGACGGAGCGCAAAGAGCCCTATATCCCGCAATACTCCTCTATCCAGGGCAGGGTCAAGGATGCCTTTATCCAGGCAGAGTCCAAAAGAATGGCCTTGGCCAAATTAGAGGAGTGCCTTGCAAAAATCACCCCTGCCGCGGATTTTAAGAAACTCGCCAAATCCTACGGGCTAAAAACCGACTCCACCGGGCTGTTTAAATTCGGCAGTTACATTGAGAATATCGGCGCCTCCGACAGTTTCTGGAAAAACTGCGCCGGCTTAAAAGAAGGGGAAATAAGCTCAATTATTGAGCTGCCTTCCGGTTTTTATATTATTAAATTAAAGGAAAGGGTCCCGCTTGACGAAGATAAATTTGCCAAGGAGAAAGAAGTATTTTCCCGGAAACTACTGGAGCAGAAAAAAGGGGAATATTTTAATAGCTTCGTTGAGGAATTAAAAAGAAAGGCGCAATAGAAACACGCGCCTTTCTAATTTTTATTCGCTTACCTTAATGGAATTTACCGGGCACTGCTCGGCAATCTCTTTAACGTTACAGCTGGTGCAAATCTGCGATATTACGTGGGCAATGCCATCGCCTTCAACCTTAAATACGTCCGAGCAGGCCTGCTCGCATAAACCGCATCCTACGCAAGTTGAAACATCCACCGTGATCTTAACCATAACTACATCCCTCCGTTGTTGTATCTTCTATCCCAACTCGTAAGATATGCCGAAATTCTCTTCGACAATTTCGGCATACTCGTCGGGATAAGTTCGGTCATAAGCTTATGTCGGTCTTGGCCTCCATAAGCTTAGGCCTCACTTACCTCTCCAATAAATTCTCAAACATCTCCTCGTGCTCTACCTCTTCAGAAAGTATATGCGTAACCAGCTGGTAGGTTAGATGGTCCTTGCCCATCGTCTTCTTGGCGATTTTATTGTAAACTTCAATTGCCCCGGCCTCTGCCTCGCCTACGATGCGGATAATCCTGTTGATATCGGCGGTATTTTTAGGCGGCATCATATACGGGGCGTTGGCATTCTTCTCAATGTCCATCGGGTTGGCCACAGGAAAATCCCCCAATTTGATGATTAAGTCGGCAATCTCTCCGGCATGTTCTAATTCATCCTTGGCAAGCTTCTCCAGCATCTCCTTTATATCTTCATAGGCCTTGCCGGAAACTACCTGGGCGATATACCAATAAAGATAAAACGCCAGCCATTCATCGCAATAAGCCTTATTTAAATCCTTTATCAGGTCCTTTAAACTCAAGTCTACTATTGCCCTTGCCTGTTTACCCATATTCAGCCTCCTAAATGAGCGCTTGACTTACGAACACGAAGTGTGAGTAAGCCAATGCGCGAATTTATCCCGACGAGTATGCCGAAATTGTCGAAGAGAATTTCGGCATATCTTACGAGTCGGGACAGGTTCAGTCATAAACTAAAAAAATCAAGTGTTTACACGAGGGGCCTCTTGCTTAAGCCCATACTTCTTTATATTATTATCCGCTATCTCCTGAACCTTTTTTAACTCTTCGGGATTTTTTAAGATATGCTTAAACCTCCCCTGGGCCTTCAAATACTCCTCTACCGGCTTAGGGGTAATCTGCCTCTTGGCAATAAGGACGCCGTTTTCGTATTCAATAAGAGGATAAAGCCCCGTCTCTACAGCCAGCCTGGCTACATCCAAAGTCAAGCCGGGCTCATGCCGCCAGCCAAGGGGACAGGGAACATGAATCTGCATATATTTAGGCCCTTTGATTGATAAGGCCTTCTTTACCTTGCGTTGTATATCCTGCAGGTATCCGGCCGAAGAAGTGGCAACATAAGGTATGCCGTGTGCCAGGGCTATTTCCGGCAGGGGTTTTTTCGGGCGGATGTTTCCCGCCGACTTTGCGCCTGTAGGGCTGGTGGTGGTATTGGTATCATAGGGAGTCAGGCCGCTGCGCTGAATGCCCGTATTCATATAGGCCTCATTATCATAGCAAACATATAAAATATCATGGCCGCGCTCCAGCATCCCTGACAATGCCTGCAGGCCGATATCAGCCGTCCCTCCGTCGCCGGCCTGGGCAATTACATTGATAGAATCCTTCTTGCCTAAATATTTTAACGCCGCCTCTATACCTGAAGCAACGGCAGCGCAGTTCTCAAACAAAGAGTGTATCCAGGGGACGTTCCATGCCGACTCAGGGTAACGGGTAGTAAATACCTCCAGGCAACCGGTATTATTGGCGATGATGGTATTGGGCCCGGCCGCCTCTATCACTAAGCGGGCGGCAATTGCCTGGCCGCATCCTGCGCAGGCGGTATGCCCGGGTTTAAATAACAGCCTATTCTCCGTACTCATCCTTTAAAAGCTCCTCTTTTAAATCTATGTATTCCAGGTTAACCTCTTTGGCGGAAAGTTTCTTAAATATCTCCTTAACTGAATCAATGGTGATATCCCTTCCGCCTAAGCCCGCCACAAAACTGCTGATTATTTTAGGGGATTTCTTTTTTCCGAAAAACGCCGCCTTTACCTCCAGCGCCAGCGGCGCCGCCTGAGCGCCTAAAGATACCGCTTTATCAAGGACGGCAACCTTGGGAATATTTTTTAAGGCTTCATATATGCGGGCAGAGGGAAATGGCCTAAAGGAGATGATTTTTAACAGTCCGACCTTTTTCCCCTTGGCCCGCAGGCCATCCACCACTCTCTTAATCGTGCCGCAGACCGAACCCATAGCCACTATTACCCGCTCGGCGTCGCCGGTTAAGTATTCCTCAACCAGGCAGTCTTTGTAATCCCTGCCAAATACAGAGCAGAACTCCGCGCTGATTTTAGGAAGCAGGCTTAAAACTTCTTTTTGAGTCTCCTGGAGGGCAAAACGAGTCTCCGCATAACAACTCGGGTCAGCCAACAGGCCCATGCTTAAGGGCTCGGCAGGGTCAAGCTTATATAAAGGTTTATAGGCGGGGAGGAATTTATCTACCTCGGCCTGTTCGGGCATATCCACCACTTCCATGCCGTGGGTAAGGATGAAGCCGTCCATGCAGACCATTACCGGAAGCATTACCGACTTATCCTCTCCTAAACGGTAAGCGATTAAGTGCAGGTCAACTGCCTCCTGATTATTTTCCGCGTATAACTGCACCCACCCGGCATCGCGCAAGGAGATGGAATCCTGCTGGTCATTCCAGATGTTGATGGGCGCTGAAAGCGCGCGGTTTGCGCAGGTAAGCACTATCGGAAGGCGCATCCCGGCGATATTAAAAATTACCTCGGCCATCAGGATCAGGCCCTGGGAGCTGGAGGCAGTATACACCCGCACCCCTGCCGCAGAGCCGCCCAGCACCACCGAGGCGGCGGAGTGTTCGCTTTCTACGTTAACAAATTGGGAATTGAGTTCCCCGTCGGCGACTATCTGGGCGAGGTCCTCAACGATGTGGGTCTGCGGGGTAATCGGATATGCCGAGATAACCCCGGGCTTGCATAATTTTATTATCTGGGCTACCGCGTGCGAGCCCTCAAGAAACTGTTTCACTTTTTATCCCCCAATGCCTCTTTTATCATCTCTATATCCGCCTTTGGGCAAATTTTGGCGCAAAGGCCGCAGCCCTTGCAGTAATTATAATTAGTCTGATAGGTATTCTTTTCCTTGCCGCTTATGCAATGCTCGGGGCAGGCCAGAAGGCACATATTGCAGGCGATGCAGTTTTTCTGCAGGAATTTAGGCTGAAACTGCACCCGCCAGGCGCCGGTGTTGTCGCCCTTGCTCTTTTGCGGTTTTACGATTAACGGGCCAAACATAATTATCCTTTTTTAACGAATTCGTAGCCTTCTTTTACTGCCTGGATGTTTGCCTCTCCCACCTTGCCTTTAAACCTTGCCCTTACTACCTCTATCAAGGTATCCAGTTTTATCTCTGAGGTTGCCGCGGCATACGCGCCGATTAAAGCGGTGTTGCCCAGCGGCCGGCCTATTGTCTTTAAGGCGATTTCATTGGCGGGAATTATGAACTTTCTCTGTTTTGCTTTTAATTGGGGGATTTTCAGGTCCTCTTTGCTGTTGATGATGGCGATGCCGTTTTCCTTAAGCCCGGAAAAGCAGTTGAAGCCGCGCATCAGCGTTTCATCTACGATGATGCAATAGTCCGGCTCATAAATCTGGCATCTTAGGCGCACCGGCTTTGAGTCAACGCGCACAAAGGCGTTCATCGGCGCCCCCATACGCGCGGCGCCAAAGCTGGGAAAGGCATAAGGATACATTCCTTCCTTAAAATAGGCCTCTCCCAATATTGCCGCGGTGGTAATTGCCCCCTGCCCTGCGCGGGCATGGATGCGTATCTCTTTCATTAAACAAACTCCTTATTTAAAACGAATCAAAAGTATGAGTATATTACGACTTTTAGATTGATTTGTCAAACAAATTTATTTTTTGTTACTTTTTTATCTTTGCGGATACCTCAGAAAGCAGCTTCAGAATCTGTTCCGCCCTTGCCTCCTCCATCGCCCCCAGCCCGCAGGCCGGGCTTAAGATCAGGCTGTCGCAGATAACCTTACGATCAATGCCCTTCTTAACCAACGCGTCTATCCCCGCATTAATTTTATCAACTAGAAACTCTGCCTTCATCCCGGGGATAAACTCCTGGGTAGGAACAATCCCCCAGCAAAGCATCCCGCCCCGGCTAAAAAACTCCTTTAAGTTATCCGCGTAAAGCAGGAGTTTATCCAGAAAGCCGAAGGCATCAAAATTAATAATATTAATGGTTTGCGTATCGGTAAATACCGACCAGTCGGTATTTCCGCAGCAATGCACCCCGACTAAAGCCCCTTGCGCCTTTAACGCCCCGCTAACTTCTTTTAGGCCGCTTAAGACATCCTCTCTGTTTATCGGGGTGTAGGCAGATCCAAAACAGGCCAGATACGGCTCATCAAGGAATACGATTATTTTTTTGCCGAATTTTTCAAATAACTTTATCTGCCAGAGCCCCTTCATCGCCAGGCCCTTAGTGAAGGCCTGCATAAACACCTTATCGTGCAGAAGCGAACGGTTATTTTCGTCTTTGAAAGTTGCGGCAAACGTAAACGGCCCGGTGATATGGCATTTTATGGCCTTGACCGTGCTTAGGCCCAGCTTTTCTAATGCCTGATAAAATACGTACAGGCCCGAGGCGTAACCGCCGGTTATTTTAAAATAATCCGTATTGTCGTTTATAACCGCCTCGTAAAACTTCTCCAGTTCCCTTTCTTTATCCTGAGGGTCAAAAACTGCCCCCTGATTAGTCAATTTTATGCAGGGCATATTCTCGCAGAACTGCGCAACCATCCCTTCCCTTACGTCGTGCCGCGGCAATTGCGGCCAGAAGGGTATATGCGGGCAGTATTTTAAAACCAGCTCCACTGCCGTCTTTGCCTCTTTATACGGCAGGCTGCCGATTCCGGTAGCTAATCCTGTTAGTTCCTTCATTTTAAGAGTAACATCTCGTTTACACGAATATACACGAATTTTTATCGAATAGACACGAATTTATTCGTGATGATTCGGTTTTTATTCGTGTGAATTCGTGCATACTAAAACATCCCCGGCAGGTTAAGCCCGGTAATCTGCTTCATCTTCTCGGCGGCAACCTCTTGAGAGCGTTTGATTGCCCGGTTACAGGCATCCTTTATCGCCTGCTCAAGGCCGGCCTTATCGGTTTCAGCCAAATCGCCGTTAATTTTAAACTCTTTTGCCTGCTGGGCGCCGTTCATAGTAACCTTGATTAATCCGTCGGAGCTGCTCACTTCAAAAACGGCATCCTCCAACTCCCGCTTCATCTGGGCCATCTTGCTCTTCATATCCATTAACGCCTTCATCTTATCAAACATAATGCTCCCTCCTATTGCAAATTAGGTTAAGGATAAGGTTGAGGTTTAGCTTTTACTTAACCTTAACCTCATCCTCATCCTTAAAATTAATATCCCAGCTTTTCTCCCACTAAAATGACTCTTAGCCTCTCCGGCAGGGCCTCGGCCTCGATAACCAGCGCCTGACAACACATCCTTTTATATTCAGGAAAGAGGCAAATCTCCTCTTTGCAGATTCCGTCTTTAAGGCAGGGGGTATTCCAACTCTTAAGGCGCCGGCAGTTAAGCGGAGTGGCATACTCCCTTGCCCGCTTTAGGGCCGAAGTAAGATCCGGAGTAATTTTATTAACCCCGCAGGCGATAATAACATTTTTGGCGTAAGAGATGCCGGCGGTGCGGTTGCCGTAACCGCTAAAAAAAACCAGCTCCCCCTTTTGCGAAACAGCGTTGGCGCTGGCAAGATAATAATCCGCCTGCGCCCCCTCTCTTCTTAATTTTAGGCTTTCCTGCAAGTCTATCCCGGCCTTATATTGATTAAAAACCTTATAGCCGCCGCTCTCAAGCCGCGGCAATACCTTAAGTTCGTTCAGAGTCAGCGAGCCGGAGATCCCGACGGAAGCTTGCGCCGGGATCATTTGTATCAGCAAGTCAGCGGCCTCTTCTTTGTTAGCGCAGTAAAAACCGCTGATATTTCTTCTACGCCAGTTATCAATAAGCAATTCAATGCTCTTATCCATCTTTATTGCGAAATTAACTCCGCCAATGCCCCGTCGGGCAAATAGTTGTCTTTAAAAACAACCAGGCCGTTTTTATCTATCAAAACGTAAGTGGGCACGCCCAGGATATCGTAGGCATTGGCAGCAATTAGCCCCTCATCCAAAAGCACCCTGTATTGCGGAGAATAACCGCCGATGAACCTCTTTACCTTTTCCGCCGGCTCTCCCAGATTAACCGCCAGCACCTTCCAGCCCTTTTGCGTTAATTCAGCGTAATCCCGGTTTAGGTTGCTTAATCCCTGGCGGCAATAAGGGCACCAGGTAGTCCAGAAAAATAAAAATACCGGTTGTTTCCCCTTGTACGAACTTAAAGTAACTGCCTCCTCCTTTAAATCCGGGAGCGTAAAATCCGGGGCAATATCAATACTGCCTGCTTTCGGCGCCGCTTCCGGCCGGCTGCCGCAGCCTGAAAACAAAAAACAAAAAACTACTGCCGCCGATAATATCTTCAAAAAGTATCTCTTCATTATAATCTCCTTAAGCCGGCGTAAATAAAATAAGCGCCCATAGCAAAAAGTATGACGGCATAAAGCCTCTTTACATAAACCGTCCATCTCCCTGACTTAGGCAATATCCCTAATATTAAACTGCCAAAAGTCCCGGCGATGATAAGGATAAAACCCATCCCGTAAGCAAAACTGAATAAAAGCAGTGTCCCGTATAGTAAATTCTTTTTTGCGGCCAGATACGCCAATATGGAGCCTAAAACCGGGGTCAGGCAGGGCGAGGTAATGATCCCTGAAGTTAAGCCCAATAGAAATACCGATAAATAACCCTTATTTTTTCCGGGGGAAAACTCCGGCAGGCGCGGCAGGCGCAGAGCCAATAAGCCCGACATAAAAAGCCCGAATAAAATAATCACTACCCCGGCGAACAGGTAGGCTGCCGGGCTTGAACTTATCTGCCCGAAAAAAGTCCCGCTTAGGCCGGCAATCAGCCCCAGCAGGGAATAGGTAACGGCGATACCGCCGACGTATATCAGGCTTAAAGACAGCCCCTTGGCCCTTGAGCCGGCTGAACGCAGGCCGATGAAACCGGCGCTTACCGGAATAAGCGGGTATACGCAGGGGGTAAAACTTACCAGCACCCCCCCGAAAAAGGCGATTAAGAAATCAACGGGGTTTCCGGACAGATTCATTGATCCAGTTCAGATAAGGCTCCAAGCCTGTGGTTATCGGCAGGGCGATTATCTCCGGGACATCGTAGCTGTGCAGTGATTTAACGGTAGTAATAATCTCGGCTGTGTTTTCTTCTGTGGATTTTACCAGCAAAAGCAGCTCCTTTGCCCGGTCAACCTTGCCTCGCCAGCGGAAAACAGATTCAATATTGCTGACGATATTTACGCAGGCGGCAAGTTTTTCCTCAACCAGCTTTGTTGCAATTTTATCCGCCTCTTCTTTGCTTGCGGCAGTGATGAAGATAACGACGTTCATTTTATTTAAAGAGTTTTTTGGCCAGCTGCGCCATGCGGGAACCAAGCTTAACACATTCCTTCATCGCCCGGGTATCGGGGGAGCCGATGGCCACCGGGCCGTAATGGCCGCCCTGGGAATCACCGCGGATAATCATACCATGAATAAGCATCGCATTCAAGATGGCAAGAATGGTAGTCTCATTGCCCCCGCCGATGTTGGCGCTGGAAGAGAATGCCGCGCCTACCTTGCCCTCTAATTTGCCGTGGAAACTTACGCTCTCATCAAGGAGCTTCTTGATTTCAGCGCTCATCGCCCCATAATACGTGGGGGAACCGATGGCTATCGCGTCAAAGTTCAATAACTCCTCTGCGTCAGTATCCTTAACATCCTTCAGCAGCGCTTCAACGCCCTCTTTTTTTATCCCTTCAACTACGGCCTCCGCCATTTTCTTGGTGTTGCCGCTCTCTGAATAATAAATAACCAGCGCCTTTGGCATTTCTATGGCCCTCCTTTTATTTCGTCAACCCTCACTGTCTTGATTCTGCCGAACTGCGAGCAGATATCAAATATGAGCGTGGGCTCCTCGCAGATTATAGAGACCTTGAACTCTTCAATGGGGCCGGCCGAGCCTGCGGGAGGAAAAATCTCTAATTCCTCCCCGAATTCGGCAAGCGAATCCTTTAAAATTCCCCCGTCGGCAGTGCGGCCCTGCAGGATAAACTCCACCGCGTATTTAGTCATCTAATAACCGCCACTGCCATCTGCCTGCCGCAAGGCTGGCCCTCTTTACGAAAGGAAAAAAAATCCTTATTCCGGCAGGAGGTGCAGGTTCCGGGGTCAGAGATGTTTTCCTGCTTTAACCCCGCATCCAAAAGCCCCTGCCTGTTCACCGCAGCCAAATCAAGATAGTAACGGCCCTCTCTTTTAATTACTGCCCTGCCGAAGATGCCTTCAAGCTCCTCTCCCACCTCATAACAACAACTCCTTATCGCCGGGCTAAAAAACGCCTTAATCAGCGGGGCCTGCGCCTTAAACTCTTTTTCCATCAATTGGATTGTTTTTTTTACGATATCTTCCTTGCTGCTGCGCCAGCCGGCATGGATTAATCCAATGGCAGGCCTGATTGGGTCATAAAGAAATACTGCCAGGCAATCAGCGGTAAATACGGCAAGGGGGATATTTTTTTTATCGGTAACAAAAGCATCGGTATCGGCTATTGCATCCTGCCAATCAAGGGAACCCTTGCCTGAATCACTTTGCCTGATAAGCCTGACGCCTGCGCCGTGGGCCTGTTTTGCGCAGACTAAATCCCGCCAGTCAACCCCCAAGCCCCCTAAAAATGCCTTGCGGCTGTTTAAAGAATCCCGGGTATCGCCGCAGGATAGAGACATATTGCCGTCGGATCTGGCGCTAAAAGCCCGGATGAAATCCATAAGCCTATCCTGCCTCTATCTGCCTGTCCTGGGCGTTTACCAACCGGTCGGAAAACCTGTCCAGCCTCTTCTGCGAGTCGTCGTATTTGGTCTTGGCGTTATTCAGGTGGCCGCCTAACTTGTCAAAATCATCCTTAAATTTATTGATTTCTATATTCAGGGTGCTTAAGTTCTTTAGTATCTGCTTGGCGTTCTCCTCCACCTTCAAGCCCTTTAACCCCAGGCAGATTACCTGCAGATAGGCGTAAAAGGTGTTGGGGGAGACGGGGATTACCTTTTTACCGATACAATAAGAAAGCAGGTCCTCTTTGATGATAATCTCGTAATAGACGTTTTCCGCCGGGATATACATCAGCGAAAAGTCATAGGTATTCTCCGAGGGGATGATATATTTTAAGGCAACTTCGTTAATGCGGTTTTTTACGTCCTGGATGAATTTCTTGCGGTGGGTGTTTTTTATCTCCTCCTGCGGCTCATCAAGGAGTTTCTGAAAGTTCTCCAGGCTGAACTTCGCGTCAATGGAAACCATCCGCTCCCCCAGCCGGATAATCGCATCTACGGTGTCCCCGGATCGGAAGCGGTACTGCATCTGATAATGATCCTTGGGTAAAACCTGCGAGAGGAGATTCTCAAGAAGTGTCTCGCCCATCTGCCCCCTGAATTTGGGGGCGCGCAAGAGCTCCTGCAGGCCGGAGATATCCTTGCCGACCTCATAGATGCGCTCGTTGGTCTTCTCCAGTTTTCCCAGCTGTTCCTTTACGTTGCCGAAGATACTGCTTGAGTCGCCTAACCCCTGCACAATGGCCTTGTTGGCCTCCTGTATAGACTGGGACATCTGGTTAAGCCGCTCGTTGACCTGCGAAGAGATCTTCAGCACGATGGCGATAACAATGCCCAATAAAACCAGAAATAATAAACCTAATGCCCACATCATATTTTAATAAACCTATCCTGACTCTGTAGCGGAGGTTTCAACCTCCGCTCTTTTATTATATCATTACTTTCTAAAGCAGGTAATCTTTTTTTATTCTTTTTACGCTGCGGAAAATGTTGGTTTTAACGTCGGGGCAGACTTTTTCCAGGTCCCTTATTATGCCGGCCATTTTTGCGCGGCTTGAAACCGTACTGTTCGGACAAAGGCAGGCCTCTTGCGGAATTTTTTCCTCCCGGCAAAAACGGCGGATCAATCCCTCTTCTACATAGGCCAGCGGGCGGATAAGCGTAATCTTGCCGCCGAAGAGCTCCTGCCTGGGCGACATCGCTGAGATCTCCCCCTGAAAAAACATATTCAATAAAATCGTCTCAACAATATCATCCTTATGATGTCCGAGGGCGACCTTGGTGCAGCCGAAGCGGTTGGCCGCCTTAAACAAAGCTTTTCGCCTGTTCCAGGCGCACCAGAAACAGGAGATATCCTTGCGCCTGGTTTCTTTTAGGGCATCTGTTTTTTCAATATGATAGTTGATGCCGTTTTTTTTAAAATAGGCGCTTAGCTTCTTGGCGCAGGAGCGCGGATAACCCAGGTCAACATACACTGCCAAGAGTTCATACCTGATGGGCACAAACTTGCGGCGATCATTTAAAACACGCAGCAAAGTAAGGCTGTCCTTGCCGCCGGATACCGCCACCGCGATTTTATCCCCCTCGCAGAGCATATCATAGTCAATAATCGCCCTGCCTACGCGCTTGGAGATATAATATTCAGTCCCCTGTAATACTCCCATATCCTATATTATATAGTCATTGCGAGAAATAAATCTATAGCGGAGGTTTTAACCTCCGCTATAGATTCCGCTTCGTCATTGCGAGTCCCGACGATACGTCGGGACGAAGCAATCTCAAAACTAACCTCACTAATCTATAATTTCCACTACCTTATCCCGGCTCTTTTCGCCTTTGATAATCTTTATCTGATATTTCTTAACCTTCAGGAATTCGGATAATAAACCAACAAGCTGCTTATTAGCAAGCCCCTCCTGCGCAGGCTTGGTAAGGTAAGCCTTCAACCCCTCACCCACCCTCTTAACTACCCCCCGACTAGCCCTAGGCACAACCCGAACGTTTAGAATCATCTCTAAAACCCCAGCTTTGCTTTTGGCGACTGTGGCGACGGCTCCAATAGTTGTTTTATTGCGTTAAAAATGAGTTGAATTTTTTCGTCATGATCGGCGTATTTGCGCTCTAATTTTTCAAGCTTGGCCGCCAAATCTTTATGGGTTAAAAGAATCTCCCGTAATTTTACAAAAGCGCGCATAATTGCAATGTTAACTCTGATTGCCCGCTCCGAATTTAAAACACTGGAGAGCATCGCAACGCCTTGCTCTGTAAAAACATACGGAAGGTATCTTCTGCCTCCCCAACTTGAGGTCGCAATTTGCGACCTCAAGTTGCTGGCTTCCTCTTCTACCAGTCGAAACATAAAATCTTCGGGAAATCTCTTAATATTTCTATTCACCTGTTCATTCAACCTTTTAGTTGTCACCCCATACAACTGTGCTAAATCCCTATCCAGCATCACCCTCTTACCCCGTATTTCAAAGATCCTTGTCGCCACTACCTCAAGCGATAAAATGCTATTTTTCATCCCTGCCTCCTTTCTACATTAATAGACGCATAAGGAGGCAAAATCTCACATCTATAGCCCAGTTATCCACAGGGTAGGCGCCGTTTAAGAGGCTGTGCATTAATTCACAAGATTAATCTCTCCCAGCCTAAAATTGTTCTTTGACAACTTAAGAATCAGTAAATATAGCTTTTGCTATGCGCTAATCTTTCTTGTATTGTAGATAATCTCTTAATTATTTTCAACTACAGCCAATGTTTAAACACTAAAAGGTTAAACCCAATACACAGAAGCGTGGTTTCTACATCGGCCTTAGCTTTGCCTCTTAAATGGAACTGGGTAAACTTTAAGTTTTTCTTGAAGTGGCCAAAGACGCGTTCGATAAAAGAACCCCGTTTTTTATATCTCTGCCTGTATTCTTCTTGTTTAAACTTTTCTTGAGTAAGAAGCAGGGTTTTATGATTGGGGTCAATGGTTAGGATACGGTGTTTAACTTTAGGATGAGTTAAACACTTTGCCGCGTCAGGGCAACTACTACATAGTTCTTTACACCAGTATTCCTTTACTGTCTTATGGATCTTGCTGCGGCTAACTTGGTATTCTCTACGAAAAACAAGGATTTTGGACTGCGGGCAGATGTAGCTGTTTTGCCGCGCGTCGTATTTAAAATCATCCTGTGTGTATTTTATTAATGTATTGTCCATTGTAACTTTAGCTTTGCGTAAAAAAGAAGCGGTGATAGAATCAGGAATACAGGTATCAATATGTTCTTTCTCTAGGACAGCTATTGAGGCATTGGAATAATAGCCGCTGTCGGCATCAGCTTCTTTTGGCTTTATGCCTGTATTCTCTTCAAAATGCTTTATCATAGGCTCTAAGTGTTCATTATCGGCTGAAGTATCACAGGTTGCGCAGGCAACGATTAAACCGGAATTTTTATCTAAAACTGCCTGCGCGCTGTAAGATGGCTTTATTTTATTAATACCGCTGTCTTTCATAAATCTTGCTTCGGGATCGGTAGTGTTTATATAATTTAGATTTTTGCTTTTGGCGTCAGTAATGATTTCCTTTAGCTTTTGCAGCCTTTTGCTCTTTGAGCGTAACTCTTTGGGTAGCTCCTGACCGGTAAGCTCTTTGCCGTACACTGTATCTTCTTCGGAATCTTGGGACTGGGCGTTTACGAGATAGTCGTCAATTGATTTTAATATTTCATCGTATTTATCAGCTTTGACGGTTCTGCCGCTTGAAGCATTAGCTTTTATCTTGGTGGAATCCAGAACGAGGCGGCCTAATTTTAGAATGTTTAACTTTTTGGCTATCTCAAGCAGCTGTCCAAAGAGTTCTTTGATATGGCTTTGTTGATGAGCCCTAAATTCGCAGATTGCCCTGAATTTTGGCTGTTGACCCCGGCTTAAGTGAATAAAGGCTAAATTCTCCTGGCATTGCTGCTGGAGTTTGCGTGATGAGAATACGCCTGTGGCATAGCCGAAGAAAAGAACCTTTAGCATTAATCTTGGGTCGTACGCGGGATTTCCCGCGCCGGGAGTTAAATCGTAAAACTTTTTCAGGTCAAGGTTTTCAACCATTTCATCAACTAAATACGCGAGATGACCTTCCGAAAGAACATCTTCAGGTTTATAGCCGAAGAGTTGAGTTTGATTCGGATTATATTCTCTGTAATTCATTTTTAGGCCTCC
>JAZDPH010000082.1:0-4558 GCA_043797735.1 Candidatus Omnitrophota bacterium
GGGTCGGAGTAGGTGGCCCTAAAGATTTGAGAAACCTTTACCTGTCCGGTGGCTGAAGAAGGGGTAATTGTCCCCACTGAAGGGGTGGAGTTAGCGGCAAGGCATACGGAATGCCAGCCAAGCAGACAAAAAAAGAGGGTCAAGCTGACCCTCTTAAGCAGTGCTTTATGAACCTCGGTGTTCCCAGCCATAAAGTTCCTTTTAGATTATGTCAAATCCAATAACAATTAGAAATTAGCATACAAGCCCCTCTTTTGCAAGTAGTTTTTATTCAGGATTTTTTATCCAAAATTGCTAAAGGGCCGCGGGGATTAGATTATTACTACGAATTCGCCGCGGGGCCTCTGCTGCCTGAGGCCCTCCAGAATGGCCTCTACGGGCGCGCGTTTTACCTCTTCAAATTTCTTGGTAAGCTCTCTTGCCAGCGCGATTTCCCTGTCGGGCCCGAACACAGTTTGTATATCCTCCAATGCGGCGGTTATGCGGTGGCAGGATTCGTAAAAGATAATGCTGCATTTCAGGCCGCTCAATGCCTTTAGCCTGTTCTGGCGCGAGAGCTTTTTCTTCGGCAAGAAGCCGGCGAAGTAAAACTCATGGGCAGGCTTGCCGGAGGCAACCAGCGCGTTGATAAAAGCGGCCGGGCCGGGGATAACCGTAATAGCAATATTATTCTGTATGGCTAAATTAATAATGTGGTAGCCGGGATCCAGTATCCCCGGGGTGCCGGCATCTGAAACCAAGGCAATTGCCCTGCCCTCTTTCAGCAGGCCGAGCAGATATTTGCCCTTGGTAAATTTATTGCGCGAAAAAAAGCTTGTACGCGGCTTTTTGATGCCGTAATGCCCGAGGAGTATCCCGGTATGCCGGGTATCTTCGCAGGCAATCAAATCTACGCTTTTTAAAACCTCCAGGGCGCGTAAGGTTATATCCTTAAGATTTCCGATTGGGGTAGCGACTATATATAACATAATAACGAAGGTTTAGGTTAAGGATGAGGTTAAGATACTGCTACTCAACCTTAACCTTAACCTTTGCGTTAACATTCTACTCTACCGTTACGGACTTGGCTAAGTTACGCGGCTGATCCACATCGCAGCCGCGCTTAAGCGCGATGTGATAGGCCAATAACTGCAAGGGAAGCGCAATAATTAAAGGCGAGAAGAATTCGTCAATCTTCGGGATATAAATAACCTCGCCGGTTAAGTCTTTAATCCCTTTGTCCCCCTCTGTGGCAATGGCGATAATCTTGCCGCGGCGGCTGTGTATCTCCTGGATATTGGAGGACATCTTTTCGTAAATCTTAGAGGCGGGGATAATGCAGACTACCGCGCGGTATTCGTCAATAAGGGCAATCGGGCCGTGCTTCATCTCCCCTGCGGCATACCCTTCGGCAGGAATATAGGAGATCTCCTTAAGCTTTAAGGCCCCCTCCATCGCAGAGGGATAATTAACATTCCTGCCTAAAAACAAAAACGAGCCGAAGTGGCTGTGCCTGCGCGCAATCTTTTTTATGGCATCCTGGTTTTCCAGAACCCTCCGCTGCAGCCGCGGGCAGGAATTCAAGGTGTTAATAAACTTAATAAGGCTCTCCCCGCTTACAACCCTCAGCAGATGCGCTAAGTAAAGGGCTAATAAATACAAAACCGCCAACTGCGCGGTATAGGCCTTGGTGGAAGCAACGCCTATCTCCGGCCCGGCATGCGTATAAATTACCCCGTCGGATTCGCGCACCAGGGTAGAGCCCACAACATTGCAGATGGCTAAAACCAGCGCTCCTTTTTTTCTGGCTTCTCTTGCCGCAGCCAAGGTATCTGCAGTCTCCCCCGACTGGCTTATAGCGATAACAAGGGCATTGGCGCCAATCAGCGGGTCGCGATACCTGAATTCGCTTGCCAGGTCAACCCCCACCGGCTTTTTGCAGAGTTTCTCCAGGATATATTTGCCGCACAGGCCGGCGTGATAGGCGGTGCCGCAGGCAATAATCTTAATGCTTTTGACTGCCTTAAGCTGCGCATCGGTTATAGCCAGCTCCTCAAAAGATATCCTCTCTTTTCCTGCGGAAATGCGCTGGCTCAATATATCATTTAAAACCTGCGGCTGTTCGTTAATCTCCTTCAGCATAAAATGCCTCCAGCCCTGTTTCTGGGCCTGCGAGATATCCCACTTGATGCGTACCGCGGCCCTGCTGATGCGGGCTCCGGACATGTTAAATATCTCGAACTTGTCTTTAGCCAAAACAGCATACTCATTGTCCTCTAAGAAAACTATCTCCTTCGCGCATTCTAAAAGCGCGGGGATATCCGAAGCCAGAAAATTTTCATTTTTTCCCAGGCCCACCACCAGCGGGCTTCCCAGCCGCGCCGCGATAAGCTTATCCGGCTCCCTCCTTGAGAATACCGCGACAGCAAAAGAACCCTTTAACTTAGAGAGAGCCTTTCTTACTGCCTCCTCAAGGGATAGCTTCTGGTAAAATCCTTCGATAAGATGGACGATAACCTCGGTATCGGTCTGGCTTCTAAACTTGTGGCCCCTTCTTTTCAGGGCATGTTTAAGCTGCTGGTAATTTTCAATAATCCCGTTGTGCACCAATGCAATCTCCGACTTACAATCCAGGTGGGGGTGGGCATTGGCCTGATTCGGAACCCCGTGGGTTGCCCAGCGGCAGTGGCCTATCCCTATGCTGCCCGCCAGGGCCTTTCTCGCCAACAGGCCCTCCAGCGCCTTAATTTTCCCGGGAAGCTTTCTTACGGAGATGGCTTTTTTATCAGGCAGATAGGTAGCCATGCCGCAAGAATCATACCCGCGGTATTCCAGGCGCTTTAAGCCCGCCAAAAGTATGGGCTGTGCCTTTTTATCTCCTATATATCCGATTATGCCGCACATAGTTTTATCTTAGGGCCCTAAGGGCTTTAGCCTGAAAATCAGTCCAAAGGAATCTTCTGCCAAAACCTCAAAGCGCGCATCGCTCCTAATCTGCTTAATCAGTCCGGAAAAATATGCCTTGCCTGCGTATCCGTAACGAACGCCAAAGTTCTCCTTCAGCAGCGTATAAGGGTCTTCGGTGCTGCCGAATGAAATATCGCGGTAAATCTGGTATAGTTTCGGATTCCAGTAACGCATATATATGGGATCAAGGGTGACAAAATAGTCGTTCTTGGGGTTGAGCCCGATAAAATACTGCGAATCCGACCAGTTGCTGTGAAAAACCAGCTCTCCCGGAGGAAGATGCTGCCGCATCCACTCGCCTACTAATTCATAGTGCCGGTTATAATTGAATTCTGCGGAGCGGTAATATTGAAAATCTTTATGTGAACTGTATAAAATAGCGCCAAACAATAGCGCCGCCAGCCCTATCGCCCCAAAGCGCGCCAGCCTATGTTCTCTTAAAAATACCAGCCTTTCGCCGCTATCCCACCAGTCGGAAATATAACCGGCAAGCGAGACTAAGATCAACGGGTAGGCATACCAAAAATATCTCCTTGAAAAAAAAGAAAACACCAGGAAAAACCCGCTCACAGATAACCAAACCTGCGTAGAAACAGTAATCTTGCGTTGGCGGCTGAGACTCATAGCAATAAACAAAAATATTGCCACGAGAATAAGGGGGTAGAGCAGCACAAACTCCCTGGTACTCATGGGAAAAAACTCAGCGCCCAGCTCCAGGCCCCATTTGAGGGAAAAAATAGGCACCAGTATGCCGTTTAGATAAAAAACCAACAGGTTGTTGGGAAAATTCGGATGGAGCAGAAGCCCGGCTGCCAGCCCCAAAGCCACCGCCCCCAGCGAGCGCCGGGAAAAAACCCTCTCGTTTGCAAAACGCACCCCCTCCCCTATAAGCGCAAAAAGCAATAAATAAGGCCCCGAGACATGGCTTAAGGTATAAAGGGCGGTAATAATAAAAAGAAACCATGCCCTTTTCCGGATCAAGGCGGGCACGAAAAACATAATAAGAATAACCGTCAGGATCATGTTTCTCGGCTGGCAGACCGCCTGGAGGAAAGCGGCCGAGCAAAAAAAGGCGAGCAAAAAAACCGGGGCCAGCAGCCGCACCCTGCAGTAACGTTTAACCGCCTGCCAAAACACTAAATACAAGATAGCGGCAAATATCGCCGCAGAGAGCTTTGCCCCCCAGAATATATCCGGCAAGAATGTAAACGGTATCAGCAAAACATGGTAAAGAAAATCTTTATCCGCAAAATTATGCGCGAAAGTGGAGAACCTTGCCCAATGAAAATTATAGTGCAGGCCCCCATCCCTCAAGAACTGGGCCATGCGGATATGCAGGTACCCATCGGCGCTGAAAAGGGTGGGGATAGAAAATTGGGCGGCAACAATAACCCCGATGCCCAAAACAAGCATCAGGGCGACTATTATTTTATAGCGCATTCTTTAAGGCGGGTTTAGAAAATATACATGTCCCCGACGGGATTTTCCCGATTCAAGTATCTTAATTGCTTTGAATCGGGATCCCGCCTGCTATTAAATAGCTTGGCGGGAGAACCCGTGTCGAGAGCTTGTCCCGCAGCCCTCGTTTACTTACCGGCTGCGGGATCCCGAC
>JAZDPH010000030.1:0-4917 GCA_043797735.1 Candidatus Omnitrophota bacterium
TCGTTTCCATGGCCGGGCGCGGTATGCACCAGGCCGCTGCCCTCGCTGCGGGAAACATAATCCGCCAAAACCACCCTGCCCTTACGCAAGCAAAAAGGATGGGTATAAACCAACCCCTCCAGGCCCCTGCCCTTTATTTCCTTGATAACTTCGTATTTTTCGATCCCCCCCTGCGCCAGGACACTCTCCAGCAGCTCTTTGGCTACAATAAGATTTCCCTTATCGGTTTTAAGATAACAATAAATAAACTCCGGATGCACTGCAACCGCGACGTTAGCAATTAACGTCCAAGGGGTAGTTGTCCAGATTAAAAGATAACTCTCTCTGTCGTAGCCTCCTGCCTCCTCCAGCCTGAATTTAACAAAAACCGAGGGCGAGGTATGGTCGTGGTACTCCACCTCAGCCTCTGCCAGCGCTGTCTCGCATTTACAGCACCAATTAACCGGCTTTAAGCCCCTGTAAATATAGCCCTTCTCGCACAATATGGCCAATGAATCAAGTATCGCCCCCTCGTAATCAGGGGCTAAAGTCAAGTAAGGATTATCCCAGTCTCCAAAAATCCCCAGCCGCTTAAATTCCTCCTTCTGGATAGAGACATATTTTAAGGCATAATCATGGGCCTTTTTTCTGAATTCCAATTGCCCGATCTGGGATTTATTTATCCCCAATTCCCTTAATAATTGATGTTCAACCGGCAGGCCGTGGCAGTCCCAGCCCGGCACATATGCGCAATTATAACCCCTCATGGCCTTATATTTTACGATGATATCTTTGAGGGTTTTATTAAGGGCATGTCCGATATGTATATCGCCGTTGGCATAAGGCGGGCCGTCATGAAGAATATACTTCTCTTTGCCCTCGGATTTTGCGCAGATGAGTTTATAAATATCCTTCGCCGCCCAATCCTTTAAGAGTACAGGCTCCCTATTAGGCAAATCCGCCTTCATCGGGAAATTCGTCTTGGGAAGGTTTAGTGTAGATTTGTAGTCCATATTAAATACCGTAAATCGTAATTCGTAATCCGTAATTGGTAATTAAGAAATTACGCTTTACCATTTACGATTTACGAATTACGGAATTTAAACTTAATTAATATATTTGCCTATAATTATTTTCAAGTCTTTCTTCGTCTTCTCCGGGATAAGGTTCTTGTCCGTAGGAATCGCGTATTTAAGCGTATCCTTGCAGGCACAAGCCCGCTCATCGGGCAATGCCTTAATTACCACAGATATTATCTTTTTGGCGTTCTCAATATTTTTTGTCAAATTCTGAATTATCATACCTATAGTTACGGATTCATGATCCGGATGCCAGCAGTCATAATCGGTTACTGCCGCCAGCGTTGAATAGCAGATTTCCGCCTCTCTGGCAAGTTTGGCCTCCGGCATATTGGTCATCCCGATAACATCCATCCCCCAACTGCGGTAAAGATTAGATTCTGCCAAGGTGGAGAATGCCGGCCCTTCCATATTAATATAGGTACCGCCTTTGTGGACGGGCATATCCAGGTGCTTAGCGCTCTCATAAACTATTTTACCCATTTCCCTGCACACCGGATGCGCAAATACTATATGGGCGACTATGCCTCGATCAAAAAATGTCATCTCCCTGGAGTGGTTGGTCCGGTCAACAAACTGATCAACCACTACAAAATCCATGGGTTTTAATTCTTCTTTTAGGCTGCCGCAGGCAGTTACCGAGATTATCCTCTCTACGCCGAGCTTCTTCATCGCGTAAATATTGGCGCGGTAATTTATCTGCGTCGGGGAGATGCGATGGCCTATCCCGTGACGCGGCAAAAACACAATCTCTTTGCCTTCCAGGGTGCCGGTTATTAACTTATCGGAGGGCTTGCCGAAAGGCGTATCTACCTCAACCTCTTTTACATCCTTAATGCCTTCAATTTTGTATAAACCGCTGCCTCCGATAATCCCGATTTTTGCCATGTCTCTACTCCTTTTTTGACAATTCCTCTGCGCGCCTTAAAGCCGCCCTAGCCGCCTCCGCTAAAGACCCTCCATCGTGCAAAACCGCTAACGCTGCCTCGGTAGTCCCCCCTCGAGAAGCCACCCGGCCCTTTAACTGCACCGGGGTAAGCCCGGTATCTTTAAGCAAATTAACCGTCATGCTGAAAGTATTGCTGACTAAAAAAACCGCCTCTTGCGGGCTAAAACCCAGGCTCTCTGCCGCCTTTCTAAAGTTATGCAAAAAATCCTCTTTATTCAGGCAGGCAGAATTATCCATTCTGCTGGAGGCAGCCTCTAAATATTCGCAGACATAGGCCGGCCCGCTTCCGGAAACAGCGGTAGCCGCATCCATCATTTTTTCCGGAATACTTAAAGTCTTTCCGCTGCAGGCAAAGATATCTTTTGCAAAATCAAAATCTTTATCGCCGGCAAATTGCCCCTTGCATAAACAAATAAGCCCTTCGCCTATCGCAACGCCGATATTCGGCATTGCCCTGATAACTCTTGCCCCCCCTAAAGAATCCTCAATGCACTTTGTGCTTATGCCTGCGGCGATAGAGATTATTAATTTGCCTTGCGCATAATCTTTGATCTCCCCTAAGAGAGCCTTAAAATCCTGCGGCTTGACCGCTAAAATCAATACCGCCGAATCATTTGCTAAATCCGCAATGCCTGCGGCTGCCTTTATACCGGAAACTGCCCCGGCCCTTTCTTTATCTTTATCAAAGGCTAATACTTCGTATTTATCCTTAATGCCTTCGGCGATCGCCGAACCCATATTCCCGAAACCGATTATGCCGATTTTATCCATATTAATCAAATAAAGCCCGGCCGAGCCGGATCATAGTAGCGCCCTCTTCAATGGCAACCTCAAAATCATCAGTCATGCCCATTGATAGAGTCATTAGTGAATTAATTTTATCCCTTAGTTCACGTAAGAGCCTGAAATACGGCCGTGCCTTTTCTGGGTTATCTACCAAAGGCGCTATGGTCATCAGGCCCCCTAGATTCAGGTTCTTAAGTTTAGAGATTTCTTTTATAACTTCAACTGCTTCATCGGGTTTTATGCCAAACTTAGATTCCTCAGGGGAGGTTTTTACTTCAACTAAAATCTCCTGGATTTTATTAATTGCCGCCGCCTGCCTGTCAATCTCCCGGGCCAGAGCGATACTGTCTACGGAGTGAATTAAATCAAAAATCTTGACTGCTGTTTTTACCTTATTAGCCTGCAGATGGCCGACCATATGCCATTTAATGGCCGCTGGTCGCTGTTCGATGGCCGATAGCCCTCTAAATTTAATAAGGGCTTCCTGAACCCTATTCTCTCCGATATCGGCTATCCCGGCTGCGACCGCTTCTTTAACCTGCTCAATACTCCTGTTTTTAGTTACGGCGACAATAGTGACGGAAGCGGGGCCGCGGTTAACCTTCGCGCAGGCCGAAGAAATACGCCCTTTGATTTTAATTATATTATCGCTGGTCATATTGAATTAATATATTATACACAAGAAAAAAATTATTTCAACCAGTTTAAGGGGTAGTTATAACTTAAAAATACTCCTGATATGCCTCTTTGAACCTGTGCAGGGTTTTAAGAAAGAGATTTTTGGTAGGTTGATAGATAGACAGGGGCCTGGCTGCCCCCTCCTGCAGGGCCTCGCAGGCCATTCCCAGAGCGGTCAGATAAGTTAAATACTTATGGCCTGAGAGGGCATCGTTGCCGTTAATTAATGGGGTAATATCCGGATTGGCAACCCGGGCTAATTTAACCGGCAGCCCTAAAGCATTCTCCAGCGCCTCTATAAAGCCTTCCAGCATTATAGTCCTGCCCGCGATCACAAAGTTATTTATTTCGTAAAAGGAGACTCTTTTTTCCAGCGAGCCTTTCAATTGCGCGCAAAGCGCCTTGGCCCTGTCGGTTATAATCTGGGCCACCTGGCTCTGCTTTATCGGCTTGTAGAGATCGCTCTTTTTTATCAGTATCTCTTTATCCTGCGGTATCTGCGCCGGGTCGCCGATTATCCCCGAAGACCTCTTAATATCCTCTGCCAGCTCTAAAGGCACCCTCAACTCCTCTTGCAGCCCTAAGGTCAAATCATCCCCCCCTTTGTATAAAATCTCTATATCCCGCAGCAGCCCGTCTCTAAAAATAAGAATCTCGGTTATATCGCTGCCTATATCGCAGAATACGCTTAGCCCCTGGTTGAATTCTTTATTAAATACGGCCCTGGTGGCGGCCAGCCCGGAAAAAAAGAAATCCTTCACCTCAAATCCCGACTGGTTGATTACGCGGCCGAGGCTCTGGACAGTAGAGAGTTTGGCGCAGATTAAATATAAATCCACCTCTAATTTATGGCTGTAGAGGCCAAGGGGACTGCTTAAATTGCTTTTTGAATCAATCGCGAAACCGGCCGGTATTGACTGGATTATCTCCTCTTCAAGCGTAGAGCCCAGTAAACGCGCCTGCTCAACCGCCCTCTGTATATCTAATGAAGTTATAATTTTATTGCCTCTTTCGGTTAAGGGTATAATTGCCCGGCTGTATTTGGTAAGTATATCCCTGCCGGAGATATTGGCGTATAGCGATTTGATATTTATGCCGCTGTTGGACTTTATAATCTTGATTAATTTACTGACGGTATTAACCAATTCGATTGAATCGACCACCGCCCCGCAGCGCATGCCTTTAGAAAGTATGCTCTCTAAAAAAATATTACTGATGCGCCCACGGTTTACCTCTGCGACACAGGCAGCGATCTTGCTTGAGCCTATATCCAACGCGCAAATATAATTATTATTTAACATTTAAATGAGCACTTGACTTACGAACACGATAGTGTGAGTAAGTCAATGTGCGAATTTATCCCAAGGCATATGCCAAAAATGTCGTAAGAGATTTTTGGCATGTTTATGCCAGGGGATACACTTGACTTACGAACACGATAGTGTG
>JAZDPH010000036.1:0-19735 GCA_043797735.1 Candidatus Omnitrophota bacterium
ATATTAAGAGCCTTAAAGCAGAAGAGGCCAGCGAATCAACCCGCCAACTCCTAAATTACTTCCTGGTAGGCTTATCCCTTCCCGATGACTCCTTCTGGGTAAACTTAAGGCCGGACAGCGAAAACGAGATCATAGATAACTTCTTGGCCAAGACCGATGTAGGCAAGATTATGCTTGAGGCTGATCTGCAGTTAAAGAAGGATGCCGCCCGTTTTACCTCCCCTGAAGCTTCCGAAGGCAGGGCATACTGGAACAAGCTCTATAAGAAAGCCAAGGAGCTCTACGGCTATGAGCAGGCAACCATCCCCGCCATTACCCGCCCCTGGATCGTGCCCAATGAGATTATCGTGCGCGAAACTAAAGACAGCGCCTATATCTATAAGGCTACATTAAAGGTAATGCTGGAAGAGGATTACTTGAAAGGTCAAGGGTCAAAGGTCAATGGTCAAGGGGGAGATTATAACTTTAATGACGTACGCGCTAAGGAGCTTAACGAATACTCTGCCCAGCTGGTCAGGGAGCTGATTATCCCTAAGTTAGCAAAAGAGGTCAATGTCTCCAAGAGATATGCTGCCTTAAGGCAGGTCTATTACTCTTTAATCTTCTCCCGCTGGTTTAAATCAAAGTTTGCCAATCAAAGCGGCAAATACAGCTCGCTCATTGACAGCAAGAACCTAAGCGGCTTATCCTCTGCAGCTGCCTGGTCCAAATCCACTTACTTTAACGCCTACAAGAACTCCTTTGCTCAAGGCGAATACAATGTTAAGGAAACCGTACCCACCCCTACCGGACAGGCAATCAGGAGTTACTTTAGCGGGGGTGTATTTTTTCCAGAAATGCCGATAAGCGGCATTACAACATCTTCTGCTTTGATGGCTGGTACGCTTGGGCAGGTAGGGTTAGTTATGCCAGAGGGGATGAGCCTTGCGGATATAACAACAGCAAGCAGCGCTGTATCTATGGGGGTGAGGGGATTAGATGATCTTACTCCTGTGATAAAAGCAAAGGGTATTAAGGCTGCTATGGGAGCTTTTGATTGGAATGTTCCGATAAAAGACGGCAAAATCAGCGACCCCCAGAAGATTGAATTATCCGCAGACACTGTAATCAACCTTTTGCAAAATGGTATTGATGAACTTTTTGCTATAACCCATATTGGCCGGCCTAAGGGTAATGGTTTTGAAGAGGAGTATTCGCTTAAGCCTGCGGCAGAGGCGCTTCAAGGTATTTTGGCTGATAGGGGATTGACAGACGTAGAAGTGGTTCTGTTGCCTTATGATTTAGATGATGCCAAAAGAGAAATAGAGAGAAAACGAATAACAAAATCAGGGAAAAAGATTATATTTGTAGCGGAGAATATCCGATTTTATAAAGAGGAGCAACTGAAGGCCGATAAGAAAGACAGCGATAGGCGAAAGGCCGATATCATGGCAGAAAAATTGGTTTTTATGAATCGGCTTATTGCCTTGACAGGAACGACTTCCGATAAATTAGTTTATATTAATGAGGGTTTTGATAAAGCTCACCGTGGAGACGAGAGCTCTATACAGATGATTTGGCTTTTTCCGGAAGAGAACCGGGCAGCTGGATATAAATTCGCTGGAGACACCCAGGCAGTGCTTGATTTTCAGAGTAGAGTTACAGGCACAGAAAACGCTATGATTGGCGGCGCGAAAGACGATAAGCTTAAAACCTTTGTTAAGTTAGCAAGAAGAATTGCGGGAACAAAGGGAAAGTTAATGATAGCAGGGGCATTAGTTAATCCTTATTTTGCATCTGAAGGCTATGAAATGGGCCAATCTCTTATGCCAAAGGCAGAAGCTTTAGATAAGGCATACGAGGCTATTGCTCAAATAAAGGCATCCGGCGTAGAGGTTATTGTACCTGAGGATTTTCTTGTGCGCGAGGGAAGGCGCATTGTAAAATTAGGGGAGTTTTCACCGGGAGATTACCAGATTGATACTGGAACCAAGTCAACTAAAAAGATAGTCGACAACATTGATTCTCTGGAAGAAGGCGACGGCTTGATTTTAAACGGAGGGCCCGGGCTCTTTGACTTAGAGGATGCAGAGGGAGGTTCTAAAGAAGGCACAATTCAGATTATTATGGCGGCAAACAGGGCTGCAGAAAGGGGCGTTGCGGTTATTTTTGCCGGCGGAGATATGAATAATGCGGTTAAAATAGCCCAGGCAGCAAAGCCGGATCTTCAACTGGATCCTAGGATTAGGATGTCTACATCAGGAGGCGCTTTACTCACTGCTTTGGCTGAAGGCGTAGCCAATCTTTCTCCGGTGCGGGCTCTGCTTAAGATGGACCCCACAGAGGCTCTTTCCTGGGCCCATTATAGAGTTACAACCGCTTTGCGCGGCACAGCTTTACTTACACTCGGGACCGTTTATAAAGATACTTCAATAGATGGCAGTGACGCCAATAGAAGCCCGGCCTTGGATTTATTCAGGAAAAACGGCATAAATGTGGCAGTGCCGGGTGGCCCGCTTGCTTATCAAGCTGACTTATTGTATGAATATCTAGTTATGCCGGTGCTTGTTTTGTCAGAAAATATTCCGCAGGAGCTTCGGGAAAAATTATCTGCTGCCAAGGATGAAAATTCAGTAACTGTTGCGGTTCAGGAGCAGCTTAAAGGATTTTTAGAAGGTTCCGTGAATATGACGGAAAAACAGCAGCGCTCCAGCAAACTGGACGTAGCAAAACTTGGCCCGGCGGCAGTAGATTTCCCCTCTATAATTGCCGTTCAAACGCCTGATGGCGATCTTTTAGTCCAGGTTCCTATGTGGGTAAAACGAAATAGTGATCAGGCGATGGAAGCTTTAAATAATGAAATCAAAAAGGATCTTAAGGATAAAAGTCCGGTATTGGCAAGAATGATCAAAGAGCCGCTTGCTTGGCCAAAGCAAGATCCGGATGTTTCTACGCATCCTGCCGCAATTGAAGCATTGGCTAAGTATGCGCCTTTATTCTTTGATGAACTTTCAAAGGGCGATCTTACCCATGTTGGCCTTTTGTCTAACATAGTTAAGAACATCCAACCCGAGTCTATGATTAACCCTGAAGGCATTAAATATGACCCCGTGTTAAATGCCTTTATTTCCGATAAGGACAAGGGCTCTAAAACTCCGGGTTTTGGCAAGCATTTAGAGAGTTTCCTGGGCAGTATTAACACCGTTCAGCAGTTGTCCTGGCTTTTGTATCTTTTAACCGCTCCTACGGTTGATGATGCAACCGGTGCCGGAGTGGCTTTGAAAGATAGAGAATTGCAAGATGCTGTGGCCAGGTTTTATGCTCGTACCTATCGGAACCTGCTTAAGTTAGCGCAGGAGCACTTTAAAGATGCCAGGGTATTTGAGCCCCTAAGGGCCCAGATTGGCGAGAACGCGCAGAGGTTCAATAAGGCAGTGCGAGCCGCTGATGCCCTTGAGCTTAACCGCAGTGAGGCTAACAAGATCCTTGCACGGGACGTAATGGATCATCTTAACAAGAATGGGATTAGGCTTTCCAATGAAGAGGAACAGAATATTGCGCGGGTATATACGCAGACCAATGGGGTCTTTGCATGGGACATCTTGCAATTGGCAAGCATGTTAAGCGTAGATAATTTTGTGAAGGCATTCAGGCACCTTAAGGTTGATGACCCAAAGAAGGTCCTGCCCTCTGAAAAATTGAATGAGGGTATTGACGGGACAGGCCGCGTGGCAAGGATAGCCTTGGTATATCGTTTAGCCAGCGATCTTGCTGCCGGGGAAACAGGTTATATTAGCAAGTTTATGCTAAGGACCCGTGCGATCAAAGGCGATACTGATAGGGAGAAATTTGAGAGTGCTTTGAAAACCGCAATAGAAATGTTTAATGACCTTGTTATTAAGCAGTCAGGCCTTCTTAAAGGCAAAAACATTACCTTTGAGGCCGGCACAGAGGTTTTACCGGCCCAGCTTGACTTCCAGACTACACACAAGGTACCCGGCGTGTATCCGGTAAATATATTGGTAGATGGTAAAAAAGCAGGCGTGATATATTTTACGGATATCTCAATGTTTAATGAGGGGCTTAAGGATTCGCTTAGTGAAGAGGGTGTTTCTCTTGATAACATTCCCAGGCCGTTTATTATCTACGAGGGCGGTGTTCAATATTATTTCGGATTAGTGATTGATGGCACTCCGGGGGGCGTAGAAATAGGGGATCAGGAGTTGGTTGCTGCTTCTAAGGATGGCAAAGCAAAACTTAGCGGCCCGACCGTCTGGGAATCAGCGGCCAAGCATAATTTGGATGATAGCAGTGAAGCGTTGGCTGCGCCGGAGGAATTGCAACGTTTACAAGCGATCCTGAAGCAGGTTGAAGACTCACGTTTATCCAAAACAGGGGAAAAACAATCTCTTATTTACATAACAGGCCAGATTCTTAAGAAATTGCTTCTTCCCTTAGGCGGCATTGATGTAAGTGGAGCGTTTTTGCATAAATTGCCCTTGGTTAAGGCAGTTGGCGCCATGCTTTTTACCCCTACTTCTTGTTCAACTACCGGAGCGACTAGCACTGCTCTTCCTTTATCCGTCCTCTTTGGCGGATCTGGAACCAGGCTTTTGACAGTAATGGGGATGACTCTTCATGAGTATACCACAGGTGATAAAAAAGGCCTCTATGGAGACTTTAATCCTAAGTCAACAGGGGCAGCCAAGGGGGTAAAGCAGCACCTTTTAATTACTGCCCTTTTTACCGCCTTACGCACGCCTACGGGATTAAAAGACGGCTCTACTGATATCATAGGCGGCTCAATCTTTGATTGGCTAATACAGCTTCCTGAGAATGTTTCTGTGGAATTAGTGCGTAAATACCTTCTCAGGATCGGAGCGGAATACCCGGAAATATTAAGGGTATTTAACGAAGCCGACAAAGTTGACGGCCGCTATCGCTGGCAGGATACCATTACCGGCCAGCGTACCGGCTCTATTCTCTATGAGGATTTCATTGAGCAGGTATTAGGTAGTATCTATAGGTTGTTCGTTGGTTATGATAATGAGATAGGTTTTTCCGAGAGACAGAATGAGGCTAAGGAGTCAGTATTCTATCTTATGAAACGCCAGGCGGATATCGCCGCTTTATTGGAGACAGCGCCTTTGGCTAATACTGAGGCAATGGCCTCTAGTTCGCTGGCAACAGATGCTTCATTCATGGCCGAGCCCTCGCAGGCCAGCAGCAGCCTTGGCGGTATTGACTTCCGCTCCAATGCGATGATGCTTAACTACCAGCCGATGGGGAATTTCTCCGGGCTCAACCCTAAACTTCCGAGCCTTAGCTGGCGGGAACTGGTGAGGTTTGATGTTGGCAATGAACTGATGCAAATAGAGGCGATGTTAGACGGCGGGATCCTTCCTTCCGGGGCGCGCATTAAAGAGGTTTTAGCGGCCTGTTCGCAGAAAGGAACAATGGATGCCAACAGGCAGCAGCTGATGGCGCTCTTAATGAAGATGGGCATGCTGGAGGAGAGGGACTGTTGTTTGACCGAGGCCAGCCGCGAGTATAAGGAAGCGCTGATGCTTGCAGAGGCTTTGTAACAATAATAGGCGCGGTTCTTAAGAAGCCCCTGCAGGCTTACGCCTTCCGGGGCTTCTTGCTAAGTTTATTAAGATACCATTGTCTTTGGCGCTTTTTAGTGATATAATTTCTTTATGGACGATTTGGAATTTGTCCAGCGTTGCATTAAGCAAGATGGCCCCGCCTGGAATGAGTTCGTAGAAAAATATTCCCGCCTTATCTATAATTATATCCACAGGGTATTATACGGCAAGGGCATCTCCGCCGCGCAAAGTTATTGCAATGATATCTGCCAGGAGATTTTTCATTCCTTAATCAAGGATAATTTTAAAAAGTTAAAGAGTTACCGCGGAAAAAACGGCTGTTCCTTAGCCAGCTGGCTAAGGCAGGTTACTATCAATTTTACCATAGATTACCTGCGCAGGGTTAAACCGACAGTTTCTATTGACCAGGGCCAGGGAGAGAGGGGCCCCTTAAAGAATATTATTGCCGATAATTCCGCCTCTGCCTCCGAAGCGCTGGCAGGCAGGGAAAAAATTTCCGCCCTGCAGGAATGCATTGAGGGGCTAAATACGGAAGATAAATATTTTCTGGAACTCTATATAAACCGCGGGATAAAACCGGAAAAGTTAAAGGTTCATTTCAAAGTATCGCGCAGCGCCATAGACATGCGTAAGTTAAGGCTCCTGGCGCGCCTGCGGGAGTGTTTTAAGGCAAAGGGTTTTTTATGTTAGATTCCTGATATTTTTGCGTCTATTATATTAGGAGGGGAGTAGGCAATGATGGACAAATTAGAGGACCTGATTAAGGCGGTTTACAGAAACTGGCAGTCTGCCAAGGCAGAAGAGCAGCCGGCCGTCCATCCGGATGAGGAGGCGTTGGCCTGTCTACTTGAGGGCCGCCTGGGCCCGGAGGAGGCCGAGGCAATAAAGGCGCATTTAGTAACCTGCCGGCATTGCTCTGAGGCCTTTAGCCTGAACCTGATGGAGGCGCAAGCCTTGCCGGAAAAGGAACTGCCGCAGGAAACACTTACCTATATAAGGGAGATGCTCGGCATCCAGCCCCAGCATAAAGGCCCCTTACTGGAGATTGTCCTGCAGTTTAAAGATCGGGCGATAGAGATTTTAAGGACCACCGGCGATGTGCTTTTTGGCCAGCAGGTACTGGCGGCTTCGCTTCTACGCGCGCGAAAAATAAAGGATTTTAAGGACGAAGTTATCATCCTGAAGGAGTTCGGGGATTTAAGGGTTGAGGTGAGGGTGGAAAATAAGCCGGGCGGGGCCTTTGACCTGAATATTTCGGTAAAAGATAAACAGACGCAAAAACCGCTCAAGGATTTAAGGATTACGCTTATCCGCCAGGATTTGGAACTGGAGTCGTATCTTGCCGGCTCCGGGGCGGTTAGTTTTGAAAATATATTATTAGGCAGTTATAAACTGGAGATATCCAACGTTGACGATAAACTCGCCACAGTAGTCCTGGATATAAAGAGTTAACGATGCAGCAGGATAATCCCCTGGTTTTGGATATATTAAAGCAGGGCCGTAACCTCAAAATGGGCCTTTTTGAGCAAAAAGAGGTTGCCTCAACATTAAGGCACTACAGCATCTGCCGGGTCTCCTTTATAGAGATCGACAGTTTATGCCGGGAGATAGTATCGCTTTTAAATAAGGCTAACAGCCGCGGGGCGCTAGAGTGTGAGTTGATTAAGGAGCTGGCTAAGAGCGGGCAGATCTTATGGGACCATCTACTTACTGCCCCGGTAAAAAACAGGCTCAAAAATACCAGGATCCTTGATTTAGTGCTCTCCATAGACGAGGAGTTGATTAATATTCCCTGGGAGATGCTTTATGACGGCAGTAATTTTCTCTGCCTGAACGTTAATCTGGGCCGGGTGGTCAGGACTAAGGAGGAGCCGGTTTCCCTGCGTTATCGCAGCCAGCCCGGCATCCCGAATATGCTGGTAATGGCTAACCCTACCGACGACCTTAAATCCGCGTATTTAGAGGGCCTAAATATAAAAAACCAGTTTGACCGCAGGCGTAATAAAATCCATATTGATTTTAAGTCCACCCGGATTGACAAGTTGTACGTAAAGAAGAACCTTTGCGATTACGACATTGTGCATTTTGCCGGGCACTGCGAATACGAACCCGCCAATCCCTCTGAGAGCGGCTGGGTTTTAAGCGACGGCAGGTTTAGCGCCGCGGATATAATGGCGATGGGGTCGACATTTTCTTTGCCCGCGCTTATTTTTTCCAATGCCTGCTTTTCCGCGCAATCCGGCCCCGGGCTCCTAACAGATGATTACCAGAAAGAGAATTACAGCCTTTCATCGGCGTTCTTATTTTCCGGAGTGCGCCACTATATCGGCTCGGTGCGCAGGATAGAGGACGACTTAAGCCTTACCTTTGCCAGGGAGTTCTATGCGCAGTTAATCGCCGGAAAGCCGGTGGGGGCCTGCATTCGAATGGCACGCCTTGGCCTGATCAGGGAATACGGAATTGACAATATGGCCTGGGCAAGCTACCTGCTTTATGGAAACCCTAATTTTGTGCTTTTCAGGGATAAGGTAAAAGAGGCAAAACAGAAAAAAAGAAAGAGCATTTTATATTATAAAAAACAATTAGCTCTGGCCTCTCTGGCAGCGGTGGTTATCTCTTTGGGGATATTGCTCCATATCTGGCTGCCCTCTTTAAACCCCAGCTCCTATATTCTTTTTACAAAGTCGCGTAAATTATATCTTAACGGAAAAAACCCCGAGGTTATTTCGCTTTGCAGCCGTATTATCAATAAAGAGCCGGGGTTTCTGGCGGCTTATCCGCTTTTGGCTGATGCCTATAAGAGGACCGGCGATGAAGAGAGCGCCTTAAAATACTATTTTGAATATGCGCGCGCCAGCGACAAAAAAGGCGACAAGAAAAGCCTGGCTTCGGCCTATCTATCCATCGGATGGTTTTATCATTTGGAGGGAGAGTATTTTAAGGCCTCCGATTTTTACAATAAGGCATTGGCAATAAGCAGGGAAAATAAGGATAAATTAAACGAGGCCGATGCTTTAGGGAAGATGGCGGTCTGGCATATGGACCAGGGGGATGACGATAAGGCGCTGGAGTTATTAACTAAGAGCAGCGAGATTAACCGCCCAAGGCAGAATAATTATAAACACCGTTATAATCTGGCCTGTGATTATTTTAACCTCGGCCTGTTGTTTACCAATAAAGATGACCTGGCAACGGCAAAGGAATTTTACCAAAAGAGCTTCGTCCTCTTTGAGAAACTTAAGTTAAAGCATGAGTTGAGCGACTATCATTTCAATATAGGCGAGATTCACCTTTTTGAAAAAGAATACCAGAAAGCGATGGATTCTTATATGCGGGGCTTAGAGATTGACTTTGCCCACGGCAACAAGCAGAATATATCCGGCGATTACAGCATGATTGCGGAGTTGTATATGGCGATGGATAACCTGCCCGAGGCAGAGGGGTATTTAGAGCGCTCTGTTGCCCTGGCCAAAGAGATTAATGCCCGGCCGGAGCTGGCAGACGCCTATTATCAGTTAGGCCTGCTTTATAAGAAAAAACCGGGCCAAAGAAGCCGCGCCAGGGAATACCTGCGCCAGGCGCAGGAGGTTTACCGCTTGATTGGAGAGGAACCGGGCTTCCAGCAGGCCAAGGATGAGCTTTTGGCTATGAGCGCAGGCAGATAAAGGAGAGATCCTTCGCCCGCTAAAAATTGTGGCGGGCTCAAGGATTAATGCGCTCATTAAAATTTATTTGACTTAGCAGAAAAATATGTTATACTTTAGTTTCTATGAATAAGACCTACGAAACCAAAAAGACAGACGTAAAGAGGCAGTGGTACTTAGTGGATGCCAAGGATAAAATACTGGGCCGGCTTGCCGCCCGCGTGGCCGCAGTGCTAAGGGGCAAACACAAGGCAATTTTTAGCCCGTACCTGGATGCCGGCGACGGCGTGATTGTGATAAACGCGTCAAAGATTAAGGTTACCGGGAGAAAACTCCAACAGAAGGTCTACCGGCGTTATTCCGGTTACCCGGGGGGTTTAAGGGAGGTATACCTGAAGGACATGCTTAAGAACAAACCCGCCACGGTTATCCGGTTGGCGGTGGAGCGTATGCTTCCCAAGGGGCATTTAAGCAGGCAGATGATTAAGAAATTAAGGATTTATGTTGACGAAAAACAGCCTCATCAAGAGCAAAAACCACTTGTTTTGGAGATTAAATGAACGAAACACTAAATTATGCGGCAGTAGGAAGGCGTAAGGAGTCAGTTGCCCGGGTAAGGCTTTTTCCCGGCAAGGGCGATATTACGGTAAACCAAAGGCCCTATGAAAGATATTTTCTGCGCGAGACTGATAGGATTATCATTAAGCAGCCTTTGGTTATAACCAAGAATACGGATAAATTTGATATTATTGCCAATATTAAAGGCGGCGGCCTTACCGGACAGGCAGGGGCCTTAAGGCTGGGCATTGCCCGTATTCTGGTGTCAATAGAGCCGCAGCTAAGGGATACTTTGCGTAAACAGGGGTTCTTGACCCGCGACCCGCGGATGAAGGAGCGCAAGAAATACGGCTTAAAGGGCGCGCGCAAGCGCTTCCAGTGGACTAAGAGGTAGCCGGATGCAGTAGATAGTAGTTAGTAGGTAGTAGTTAGGGTGGAAAGATAAAAAGTCCCGCTGGAAGAAGCGGGATTTTTTTTGGGATAAGTTTAGACTTTACTTACCGACGAGAAAAATACTTGACGCCGACGGATTTTTATCTTAAGATGAATCCAATATGCAAAGGAGATAGAATGGTTAATACAGCTATAATAGGCGCAACCGGTTATGCCGGAGAGGAATTAATCAGCATTCTACTTAGGCATCCGGCGGTGCGCATTAAAAATATTTCCGCGAAGATAGATAAACCGGAAAAGATCTCCCGGATATACCCGAAGTTTAAAAACAGGATAGAGTTGGTTTGTGCCGAGCCGGACCTTAAGGGAATTATTAGCACTTCTGATTTGGTATTTCTGGCATTGCCGCATACGGTCTCAATGGAGTTTGTCCCCGCCTTAATAAAAGCGGGCAGGCTCGTTATTGACTTAAGCGCTGATTACAGGTTTAAAGACGCGGCAGTTTATGAAAAACATTACGGCTTAAAGCATAAGAATAAATCGCTCTTATCCGGCGCCGTCTACGGCCTGCCGGAAATTTACCGGGCCAAAATTAAAACAGCCAGGCTTATTGCCAACCCCGGCTGTTACCCGACGGCAAGCATACTGGGTTTGGCCCCGCTTCTGGCCTTTGGTTTAGCCGATGCGGACTCCATAATCATTGACGCAAAATCAGGGGTAACCGGCGCAGGAAGAAAGCTGGCCGAGAGTTTTCTTTTCTCGCAGATTAACGAGGACTTTAAGGCCTATAAGGTGGATGCCCATCAGCATGCCCCGGAGATTGAGCAGGAGTTGTCAAAGTTATCCGGTAAAAAATTAAAATTAACCTTTGTGCCGCATTTATTGCCGTTAAACAGGGGGATACTGGCAACTATCTATGTTAAAAAAGGTCAAAGGTCAAAGGTCAAAGGTCAAGGGATAATTGAGTTGTATAAAAAATTCTATAAAAACGAGCCTTTTGTGAGAATAAAAGACGAGGGGGAATTTCCTGCCCTAAAGGACGTTGCCGGGACTAATTTCTGCGATATCGGCATTAAAGAGGGCGCCAAATATATAATCATTATCGCCGCCATTGATAATTTATTAAAGGGCGCCTCTGGCCAGGCGGTGCAGAATATGAATATTATCTGCGGCTTTCCGGAGGAAACAGGATTATTATAAGAAATATATTTTTACACGAATAGACACGAATCAAATACCGAATTATCACGAATAATTTGTGTTAATTCGATAAAAATTTGTGTGAATTCGTGATAGAAAGATTTTATGAAAGTATACAAAAAAGCAATCCTGCCTTTAGGTTTTAAGGCAGCTGCGGTTGCCTGCGGCATAAAGAAATCAGGGAAACCGGATTTAGCGCTTTTTTATTCAGAGGCGC
The DNA here is from genome assembly GCA_043797735.1 of Candidatus Omnitrophota bacterium. Lineage (GTDB taxonomy): Bacteria > Omnitrophota > Gorgyraeia > Gygaellales > Profunditerraquicolaceae > BS750m-G77. Next base: position 11,601 of record JAZDPH010000036.1, read on the forward strand.
CGGCAAAGGCCGCCTGTTTATTTACCGCGAATAAGTTTCAGGCCGCGCCTATTACGGTAAGCAAAGGCCATCTGAAAGTTAATAAGGAGTTTAGGGCGGTTATAGTCAATAGCGGCAATGCCAATGCCTTTACCGGAGATGCCGGGATAAGAGATGCTAATGACGCGGCCGAGAGTTTAGCCGAGAGGCTGGGGATAAAAAAAGAAAGTATCCTGGTAAGCTCTACCGGTATTATCGGCAGGAGGCTCCAGGTTCAAAAGATAAAAAGCGCTCTGCCCGGGTTAGTCAATAGCTTATCAGGGCCGGGCATAGATGAGGCAAAAAAAGCGATAATGACCACGGATACCTTTAGTAAGGAGATTACCGCTAAATTTAATATCGGAGGCAGGAAGGTTACTATCTGCGGGATTGCCAAGGGCGCGGGGATGATTGCCCCTAATTTAGCTACGATGCTGGCGTTTATTTTTACCGATGCCAATATCGCTAAAACGGCTTTAAACAGGGCACTTAAGACAGCGGCAGAGGCCTCCTTTAATTGCATCAGCGTAGACGGATGTATGAGCACCAATGATACCGTGATTATTTTGGCTAACGCTGCGGCGGGGAATATTTTAATAGATAACGCGAAGAATTTTACTATTTTTTCCGGGGCGTTGAATAAGGTTTGTCTTGAGCTGGCAAAGTTAATTGTCAGGGATGCCGAAGGGGCAAGCAAATTTATTAAGATTGCGGTAAGTAAAGCAAAGAATTATGCCCAGGCAAAAAAAGGAGCATTAGCCATAGCCAATTCTAATCTTTTTAAAACCGCGATGTATGGAGAGAACCCGAATTTCGGCAGGATTGTTACCGCGATAGGCTCAAGCGGGATATGTTTTGATGAGAAAAAATTAAAGATAAATTTGAGCCCTTTGCATAAAAAAGAGATAACTGTTTCTGTGGCACTTAACAGCGGAGATGCCTCGGCAGTTGTTTATACCGCGGACCTGACACCGGAATACGTCAGGATAAACGCCGAGTACAGTTGAAAGAAACCAGAGCACATAACCGAATGAAGCGAGGGATAAGTGGAAGAAGCGATTAAAAAAGCGGATGTTTTGATAGAGGCACTGCCTTATATCAAGAGGTTTCACAAGAAGATCATCGTAGTTAAATACGGCGGGAGCATCCTCGGCGATACAAAAATACGAAAAGGGGTGCTGGAGGATATCGTTTTCTTAAGTTTCGTCGGTTTAAGGGTGGTTCTGGTGCACGGCGGAGGGCCTAATATAAGCGACCGTATGCGCGCCACCAAGAAAAAGACCGATTTTGTGGACGGGATGCGGGTTACCGATGAGGAGACCCTGAAGTTAGTAGAGGAGGAGCTGCAGAATTTAAGTAACACTATCGTTAAAGAAATATCAAAGTTAGGGGCAAAGGCATCGGCTTTAAGCGGCAAAGAGGGTAGTATAATCCAGGTAGAGAAGAAAAAGGCGAAGATAGACTTAGGGCTGGTAGGCCATATCGTTTCGGTAGACACCGCTATGATACTGGAGCAGTTGAACCAGCACCGGATAGCAGTCATTCTTCCTATGGGCATCGGTAAAGATAAGAGGGTTTATAACGTTAACGCCGACGAAGCGGCAGCGGCTGTTGCGGCTTTTTGTGAGGCGGAAAAATTAGTCCTCCTGACCGATGTAAAGGGAATTATGCGTAACCCCGAGGACGCGCATTCTTTTATATCTACGCTGACCGCAAAAGAGGCAAGGGATTTGATTGAGAACAGCATCATCCAGCAGGGGATGATCCCCAAAGTCGATGCCTGCATTGAGGCTTTGGCTAAAGGTGTTAAGAAAACACATATCGTTGATGCGCGCACGCCGCACGGGCTGCTTCTGGAGATATTTACCGACCAGGGAATAGGGACGGAGATAGTAAAATGATTCGTTTATCGGTTACGGTTAGGAAGCCCGTATCGTTATTCGGTTACGTTTGTCGTGTAAAGACGTAACCATGACCCAGCCACGAAACGGGCATCGTTATCCTAACCGAATAACGTAACCAAGAATTTGACTATGAAAATTGAGGATATATTCCAAAGCTATAAGGACTACATAATGCCTACTTACACCAAGACGCCGGTTGTCTTTGTAAAAGGCAAGGGGAGCAGGCTTTGGGATATCCATAATAAGGCATACCTGGATTTTTTTCCCGGCTGGGGGGTAGGCAGCCTTGGCCATTGCCATCCTAAGGTTATGCAGGCAGTGCGGGACCAGGTTGCAAAACTAATATTCATCCCGAATAATTATTACCATATCCCTCAGGCAAAGCTGGCGAGGGAGATAATCTACCGGAGTTTCCCGGGAAAGGTTTTTTTCTGCAATTCCGGGGCCGAGGCAAACGAGGCGGCGATAAAATTCAGCCGGAAGTTCGGCAAGGGCAGGTATGAGATTATCACCTTTGAGGGTTCTTTTCACGGCAGGACCCTGGCGGCGCTGGCGGCAACCGGCCAAAGTAAATATCAGCAGGGTTTTGAGCCGCTGCCTAAGGGGTTTAAGACGGTTAAGTTTAACGATATTGAGGCGGTGAAATGTGCGTTAACCGATAAGACCGTAGCTATTATGCTAGAGTTGATTCAGGGCGAAGGCGGGATTAACCTGGCGGATAGGGATTTTGTTTTCTCCTTAAGAAAGCTTTGCGATGAAAAGGGCCTGCTGCTTATTATTGATGAAGTCCAGACCGGGGTGGCCAGGACCGGAAAATATTTCTGTTATCAGCACTACGGCATAACTGTCGATATAATGACCCTGGCCAAGGCAATAGGCGGGGGTTTTCCTATCGGGGTAATGGTGGCAAGAAAAGAAATCGCGGATACATTAGGCCCGGGGATGCACGCCTCTACTTTCGGCGGCGGGCCGGTTATCTGCCGGGCAGCGCTGGCTGTGCTAAAGAGCATACAGAAGGAAAAACTGCCCGCGCACGTTGAAAAAATGAGCGGTTATATTTTTTCGAAATTAAATGAATTAAAAAATAAATTCAGCATTATAAAAGAAATAAGGGGCATGGGCCTGATGATTGGCATTGAATTAAATATTGCCGGCGCCCCCGTAGTAGAAAAATGCCTGCAAAGGGGCCTCTTGATTAACTGCACCCACGATAAGGTCTTGAGGATTATGCCGGCATTAAACGTCAGCAAGAAAGAGATAGATAAGGCAATGGGGATATTGAATGACGTAATTCGTAAATCGTAAATGGTAAATCGTAATTTTGTTTAAAGTTTTATTACGATTTACGCTTTACGGATTACGATTTACGACTTTTGAAAGGAAGAATGAAAGGCCTGATTTCCATAAAGGATTTAACCTCAAAAGAAATAGAAGGGCTGTTCTGCCTTACGGATAATCTCAAGAGTAATAAGAATAAATTCAGCAAGGTTTTAGCCGGCAAGACCCTGGCGCTTGTTTTCCAGAAGCCCTCCAACAGGACAAGGGTTTCCTTTGAGGTGGGGATGTATCAGTTAGGGGGCAATTCAATATATTTGAGCCCGGCGGAGATAAGCCTGGGGGTCAGGGAATCCGTCAGCGATGTGGCTAAGACCTTATCCAGGTATGTGGATGCGATAGTGATCAGGACCTTTGAGCATAAAAATGTTTTGCAGCTGGCGGAACATTCGGATAAGCCGGTGATTAACGGACTTTCGGATTTATTGCATCCTTGCCAGGGCCTTGCCGATGTTTATACCGTCAGGGAGAAGTTAAAGGGCATTAAAGCAAAGACATTGGCTTTTATCGGGGACGGCAATAACGTCTGTAACTCTCTGCTCTTTGCCTGCGCTAAAACCGGCCTGAATATGAATGTGGCTGTGCCTGCCGGATACGAGCCGGATAAAGCAGTGCTGGAAGAGGCAAAGGTTATTGCCGCAGCAGCTAAAAGTTCCATCAGCCTTTTTAATGATCCTGTTAAGGCGGTAAAAGGGGCGGATGCAGTTTATACCGATGTCTGGGTGAGTATGGGCCAGGAGAAAGAGGCAGAGGCCAGGAGAAAGGCATTCAGGGGTTTTCAGTTAAACAGCGCCCTGATGAGCGCAGCAAAGAAGGGCGCTCTTATTATGCATTGCCTGCCCGCCCACAGGGGGGATGAGATAACCGACGAGGTAATTGACAGCCCCAATTCGGTTGTCTTTGACCAGGCGGAGAACAGGATGCATGTGCAGAAGGCGATATTAATAGAATTATTAAAAGGATAAGGTTAAGGTTGAGGTTAAGGATTAATGCAACCTAAACCTTATCCTTATCCTCAACCTAATAAGAGGGACGTAAATGAAGAAAGTTGTTTTGGCCTATTCCGGCGGCTTGGATACCTCCTGTATCGTAAGATGGCTCAAAGAGCAGGGGCATGAGGTCGTCTGCTTTGTTGCCGATTTGGGGCAGGGTCTGGGCAAGGGCGAGGATTTTGCCGAGATAGAGGAGAGGGCGCTTGCTGCCGGGGCTAAAAAAGTATATATAAAAGACCTGCAGGAGGAATTTATAAAGGATTTTATCCTTCCGGCCTTAAAGGCAGGAGCTATTTACGAAGGCAAATACCTTCTGGCTACCGCCTTGGGCAGGCCGTTAATAGCAAAGCACCTTGTGCAGATCGCCCACAAAGAGAAGGCCGATGCAGTTGCCCACGGCTGTACCGGCAAAGGTAATGACCAGGTAAGGTTTGAGGTAACCGCTGCCATACTTGATGCGAAGTTAGAGGTCTTAGCGCCCGTAAGGGAGTGGGAGTTTAAATCCCGGGAAGAAGAAATTGAGTATGCCAGGATGTTTAATATTCCCATTGACGTGACAAAGAAAAAGCCCTACAGCATAGACAGGAATATCTGGGGGGTAAGCATAGAGGCCGGCATCCTTGAGAATCTGGAGCAGGAGCCGCCGGAGGACATCTATCTTATTACCAAAAGCCCGACATACCTGTCGGGTTATCCGAAATATGTAGAGGTTTATTTTGAAAAGGGAGTGCCTAAAAAAATAGACGGCAGGAGTTACAGGTTAAAAAATTTAATCAACGAATTAAACGAAATCGGCGGCCTGCACGGGGTAGGAAGAAGCGATTTGGTTGAAAACAGGTTAGTAGGGATAAAGTCGCGGGAGATTTATGAGGCCCCGGCGGCAACCATACTCCATGCCGCGCATAAGGAGCTGGAAGCCCTTGTTTTGGACAGGGAGTGCGCGCATTTTAAGGAGTTAGTCGCCCTTAGATATTCGGAACTCGTATATAACGGCCTCTGGTATTCTCCTTTAAAGAAGGCGCTGGATGCCTTTATAGAATCAACGCAAGGCTATGTAACCGGCTCTATCAGGATGAAATTATTCAAGGGCAGCTGCTCTGCCGTAGGCAGAAAATCAAAGCACTCGCTTTACAAAAAGGAATTAAGCACTTACGGCAAGGAAGATAAATTCAACCAGAAATTAGCCGAAGGGTTTATTAAGATTTGGGGAATGCCGTATAAAAGATAGGTTAAGGTTAAGGTTGAGGTTAAGGAGAAAAAATGACAAAGAAACTTTGGGGTGGGAGGTTTACGAAAAAGACAGACCCGTTAGTTGAGGAGTTTACCAGGTCTATACAATATGACTATAAAATAGCCGAGTATGATTTATTGGGCTCAATGGCTCATGTGCAGATATTGAAGAAAAGTAAATATCTAACAAATAGCGAGGCATTTAAGTTAGATAAGGCCCTTCAGGCTATCGGTAAGATGCTCCATACAAAAAATTTCAGGCCAATTGAGACGAGCGAGGATATACATACTTTTATCCAGAATGAATTACAGAAAAAAGCAGGCAACCTGGCCTTGAAGCTCCATACGGCCAGATCCAGAAATGATCAGGTAGCATTTGCGGTTAAATTATATTGTAAAAAAGAACTGATTCCTTGCCTGGAAGATAATATTAGAAGGCTGGCAGAGGCAATAGCCGGTTTAGCCGCCAAAAACAAAGAAATCATCATGCCCGGGTTTACTCACCTGCAGCATGCCCAGCCTGTTTATGTGAAGGATTATCTTTGCGCTTATAAAGATATGCTTACCAGGGATTATAGAAGATTGGAAAGCATCTCTAAAAACATAAAGATAACCTTGGGCGCAGGGGCTTTGGCAGGGACACCGATTAAGGCGGATGATTATAATAAGGCGGCTGATATAGAAGCCGTAACAAACTCAATAGATTCCGTAAGCGACAGGGATTTTGTAATTGAGATTATCAGCGCCCTGTCAATTTTGGCGATGCATTTATCCAGATTATCCGAAGACCTGATTATCTGGTCAACCAGGGAGTTTGATTTTGTAGAAATTGACGAGGCCTTCTGTACGGGAAGCTCGCTTATGCCGCAGAAGAAGAACCCCGATGTGCTGGAATTAATCAGGGGCTATACCGGCAGATTATACGGCAATTTAGTCAGCGTTCTTACGATGATGAAGGGCCTGCCGCTGGCCTATAACAGGGATATGCAGCTGGATAAGGAGCCGTTGTTTAATTCCTTTGAGATTGTCTCCGGAGAACTTAAGGTTTTGGCCGGGTTGATAAGAACCTTAAAATTTAACAAAAATAAAATAGAAGAGCAGCTCAAAGACGAATCCCTTTATGCCACCGATATAGTTTATTGCCTGGTAGATAGAGGAATTGCTTTCAAGGAAGCGCATACTATTGTCGGAAAATTAATCAAATATTCGCTTGATAATTCAATAGAGATCAAAGATATGCCGGAGAACCTGTTAAAGAAATTTTCAAAGAAGTTTATAAAAAAAGAGATAATCAGGCTATTTGATCCGTTAGTTTCAGTGAAATCGAAGAGGTCGATTAAGAGATAGGTTGCTTTACTGGGTTCTTTTGGTATTCTGCTGTGGGATTTGTGAGCGCGCATTAAAAAATTTTCGGCAAAAGTGCACAAGGAGTTACGGCGAGCGGAAGTACCCAGCTTAAACGTAAGTAGCTACGAGAGCGAGCCGTAAACCGTAGTGCACGGCGAAAATTTTTGCGCGCGAACAAATCCCGCAGCAGAATACCTCGTAGGAGCAGTTCCTGTTGATAAGCTAAAGGTTGAGGTTGCGAAGGACTATGCACGAATTCAAGTACGTAAATAATCATTTATATTGCGAAAAGGTAAGGGTGGAGGAGCTGGCCCGTAAGTTCGGCACCCCGCTTTATATCTACAGCTACTACACTATACTGGGCCACTTTCGTAAACTACAGGCTGCCTTCAGGAGCGTTAACCCGCTGATCTGCTATTCAGTCAAGGCAAATTCCAATTTAGCCATCCTTAAAGCCCTGGTAGATATGGGGGCGGGGCTGGATATCGTCTCGGGCGGGGAGTTATACCGGGCGCTAAAAGCCGGCTGTCCTGCGCAAAAAATCGTTTATGCCTCGGTAGGTAAAACCGGCAAAGAGATAGAAGAGGCGGTAAAGAAAGGGATTCTTTTCTTTAACGTTGAATCCCTGCCGGAACTGGAGAATATCAACCGCATTGCCGGGGCCTTAAAGAAAACGGTTAATGTCGCATTGCGCATAAACCCGGATGTGGAGCCTAAGACGCACAAATTTATCACCACCGGGAAACTCACCAATAAGTTCGGCATTGACTTTAACAGCGCCCGCAGGATTATCCTGCTGCGCGGCAGTTTCCCTAATATAAAGATCTGCGGCCTGCATATTCATATCGGCTCGCAGATTACCGCAAGCGCCCCTTTTGTTGCCGCAATAAAAAAAGTTGTTGTTTTCCTGGCGCGGATGAAGAAAGAGGGTGTGGCCTTAGAGTATTTAAACCTCGGAGGGGGCTTAGGCATCGTCTATGATAATGAGCGGCCGCAGACGGCAGCCGCCTTTGCCGCAAAAGTTCTGCCGCTGTTAAAGAAAAGCGGCCTCAAAATTATTATGGAGCCGGGCAGGTTTATTGTCGGCAACGCCGGCATTTTAGTGGCAAAAGTTTTGTATATCAAATCAACCCCCAGAAAGAAATTCGTAATTGTGGATGCGGGGATGAATGATTTGATTCGTCCGGCTTTGTATCATGCCCATCATCAGATTTTTCCTATCCGCTATGCGCTATCGGCTATGCGCTGTGCAGAGAAAGTAGATGTAGTAGGGCCCATATGTGAAAGCGGGGATTTTTTCGCCAAAGGC
>JAZDPH010000037.1:0-16902 GCA_043797735.1 Candidatus Omnitrophota bacterium
TTTTTATATGCCGACAGTGCTCTTATCCGGCTTTGCCTACCCGATAGCCAATATGCCCAAGATCATCCAATACTTCACCTTTCTTAACCCCCTGCGTTATTTTATGGTTGTGATCAGGAGTATCTTCTTAAAAGGAGTGGGCATAGAGGTTATCTGGGTTCAACTCGCACCACTTTTGGCGATGGGCATCTTTATCATCAGCTTAAGCGCTCTGAGGTTCCGCAAGAGCATAGGATAAAATTCTTAAAATATTTTTTGACATTTTTTATTTTTGTGTATAATAGTAGTAGCCATGGGAAACCCAAATCTGCCTAAAATAGCGGTATTAGAGCCTCCTGCGCCGGTAAAAGACGCCAAAGCCCTTTCGGCGGCTTTCGGGTATCAGCTGCTTCTGGATTTATATGATTGCAAGCCCGGCGCCTGTGACGACCTGGCTCTTTGTTATAAATTTCTGGATGAAATTGTAGAATACCTGGGGATGGAAAAACAGGCCCCCCCGGACATATTTTTTACCGACGCCAAACGTTTCCCCGATAAGGCCGGGCTTTCCGGATGGGCGCCGCTGGTGGAAAGCTCCATAGTGATCCATACCCTGTCCTGCAAGAATTTTATTTCCGTTGATATTTATTGCTGCAAGAGGTTTGATAGGGACAAGGCCAGGGCATTTGTCAAAAAGTTTTTCTCGCCAAAACGCATTGACGAACAATTCCTTTTGCGCGGTACCGACTATTATAAATAACCCGCAGCGTATTTGTCTCCCAGTATATTTTGGCAAAAGAAGGCTTGGAAGATTTGAGTATTGACTTATCTTTAATAATAGCGTATAATACATTATTAAATAGAAAGGGGGTGGATAGTTTTGGTATTGGTTAAAGAAAGAAAGATTAAGATTATTGACGAGTTTAAGGTTCATTCCAGGGATACGGGTTCTGCCGAGGTCCAGATTGCGATTCTTACTGAAAGAATCAATGCTTTAGTAGGGACTCATTTTAAAGAGCATAAGAAGGACTTCAGTTCTCGCCGCGGCCTGCTCTTACTTGTAGGCAGGCGCCGCAGACTCCTGAATTACCTCAAGAAGAAAGACGCCAAGAAATACGAAGAGGTTCTGGAAAAGCTTAACTTGAGAAAATAAATCAAAGGTTCCCTAAAAAAAAGGATTTTATTATGCAGGAAAGCATTATTAAATTAAAATTCGGCCGTAATGATTTAATTATAGAGACAGGCAGGCTCGCCAAACAGGCAGGAGGTTCGGTTACCGTTACCTATGGAGGGACTGTAGTCTTGGTAACAGCCTGTATGTCCCGTCGGATAAAAGAAGGGCAGGGTTTTTTCCCCCTGACCGTGGAATATCAGGAAAAGACTTATGCCGCCGGCAGGATTCCCGGGGGCTTTTTTAAAAGAGAGGGCAGGCCTTCCGAGAGCGAGATCTTGACCGCCCGGCTCATCGACCGGCCGATACGGCCGTTATTCCCGGATGGCTTCTTAAACGAAATCCAGGTTATGGCAATAGTTTTGTCCAGCGACGGAGAAAATGACCCTGATATCCTGGCGGCCACCGGCGCCTCAGTGGCCTTATCCATATCGGAAATCCCCTTTAACGGGCCCCTGGCGGCTTGCCGCGTAGGGTTGATTGATAACGAGTTTATCCTTAATCCTACTTACGCAGAGTTGGAGAAATCAGAGCTGGACCTGGTAGTGGTGGCCGGCGATAAGGGCGTAGTTATGCTTGAGTGCAAGGCCAGGGAGGTATCAGAGGAAAAGTTTCTGGAGGCGGTTGACTTCGGGGCCAAGAGCCTTTCGGAGGTGCTTAAATTAGAGAAGGAGTTCAGCGCCAAGTACGGGAAGAAGAAGGCCAGTGTTGAACTTAAAAAAACCGACCCCCTGTTAAAAGAAAAGGTTGAGCAGTTATCCAAGGAAAGATTAATTAAGGTTTATGACTTAAGCAAAAAAGAAGAGCGCGAAGAAGAAATGGCTCTTTTGTGCAAGGAGCTGGAGGAAAAACTGCTTAGCGAGGAACATACATCCGCGGATATAAAAATAGCTTTAACCGAGATTGAAAAAGAACAGGTAAGGAAAAGGATTTTAGAGCAGGATGTGCGTATTGACGGCAGGGGCTTTAAAGAGATACGCCCTATTCAATGCGATATTGCTGTTTTACCCAGGACTCACGGCTCCTGCCTGTTTACCCGCGGGCAGACTCAGAGCCTGGCAATTACCACATTAGGCACAGGAGACGATGAACAGCTTGTTGAGGCCTTGGAGGGGGAGAAATACAAGACTTTTATGCTGCATTACAATTTTCCTTCTTTTAGCGTAGGCGAAACCAAGCCGGTGCGCGGGCCGGGGCGCAGAGAGATCGGCCACGGCGCTTTGGCAGAGAGGTCGCTATTGACAGTTATGCCCTCCAAAGAGGAATTTCCCTATACCATACGGGTGGTCTCTGAAATCTTAGAGTCCAACGGTTCTTCCAGCATGGCTACGGTTTGTGCCGCTACCCTGTCATTGATGGATGCCGGGGTACCGATCAAAGATGCCGTCGGAGGAGTCGCGTTGGGGCTGGTTAAAGAGGGGGATAAGAGCGTTATCCTGACAGATATCGCCGGCCTTGAAGACCACTTTGGCGATATGGATTTAAAGATAGCCGGCACGCGCCGCGGCATTACCGTGGTTCAGATGGACCTTAAGATTGACGGCATAGGGCCGGATTTATTAAGGCAGTGTTTTGCCCAGTCCAGGGAAGGCAGGATTTTTATTCTGGATAAAATGAGCCAGGCTTTGGCCAGCCCGCGCAAAGAGCTTTCTTCGTATGCCCCGCGCATAGAGGTAATAAAAGTCAACCCGGAAAAGATAGGCGAACTCATCGGCCCCGGAGGCAAGAATATAAAGAAGATTATCGCCCAGACCGGCGCCTCTATTGATATTCAGGATGACGGCAGTGTTTTTGTCGGCTCCGACGATGCCGCGAAATCAGAAGCGGCGATTAAGATGATAAGGGCGATAGCCGAAGACGTAGAGGTGGGCAAGATTTATATAGGCACGGTAAGGCGGATCGTAAACTTCGGCGCCTTCTGTGAAATTGCCCCCGGAAAAGACGGCCTGGTGCATGTCTCGGAGTTAGCAGATGGTTTTGTGAAAAATGTAGAGGACGTGGTCAAGGTCGGGGATGAATTCAAAGTTAAAGTTATCGGCATAGACGAATTAGGCAGAATTAACCTTAGCAAGAAACAGGCAAGCGAGAAGGCAGGAACTTAGCGGGCGCAGGCGTGAAAGAAAGCAGGATTGACGAGGCTAAGGGCGTTATTTTGATTGCGATAGGGCTGATGGTGCTGGTAAGCCTTATCAGATTTGACCGTTTTGACCTGACTTGGTATACTTCTTATCCTAATATCCCGCCAAGGAATTTTCTGGGCATATTCGGCGCCTGGCTGGGGGGAGGAATTGTTTTTCTCTTCGGCAGGCCGGCGAGTTTCCTCATTCCCCTGGTAATTTTATCCTTAGGAGTAAAATTCTTCCAGCAGGAAAAACCGCGTTTGAGCATACCCCGGCTACTCGGGATTTTAACCCTCCTTTTATCCGCAAGTTCCTTTGTCGGGATGTTTAATCTGAAAAACAGTTACCTCGGGTTTTATTATGCCGGATTCGCGGGGTCTAATATATCCGTCTTCGTAACAAATTATTTCAGCCGCTTAGGCGGGCTGATTATATTCACCACTTTCGTTATTTTATCGCTGGCTTTGGTTACCGAGATTCTGATCTCCTCATTATTCTTGAATATTTTTGATAGGATAAAAATTGTTTGGCTGCCGCTTTTAAAAATGAAGAAAAGGCGCAGGGCTGTCTTACATCCTGCGCCTAATTTTAAGCCTGCGCCTATAGAAAAAACAAAAACAGATCCGCCGGAGCCGCCGGCTATGGTAAGGCCAAAGATTCAGATAAAGACGAAGCTGTCGGTTTCCGACCCAATTCCCAAGGCTGCGCCTCGAGAATTAAAGATAGGCGACTATCAGCTGCCGTCGCTGGAGCTGTTGGATTCGCCGCCGCCTTTTGAGGTCAGGCAGATAAAGGAGGACTTAGAGGGCAATGCCCGGATATTAGAGGATACGCTCGAAGACTTCGGCATATCTGCCAAGGTTACCGATATTGAACGCGGCCCGGTAATTACCCGTTATGAAGTTGAGCCTGCCCCGGGAGTAAAACTGAACCGCATAGTGGCCTTAAGCGACGATATCGCCTTGGCGATGAAGGCGCAGTCAGTAAGGATAATCGCACCCATTCCGGGCAAGGCAAGGGTGGGGGTAGAGGTGCCCAACAGCCAGAGCAGCCTGGTTTATTTGAAAGAGGTGCTTTCTTCAAGGGAGTTTCAGAAGGAGGGCATGTCTTTGACCCTTGTTTTAGGCAAGGATATTTCCGGCCACTGCATAGTCGCGGATTTGGATGAGATGCCTCATCTTTTGATTGCCGGTACCACCGGAAGCGGCAAGACCGTATGCCTGAACTCTTTAATTTTGTCGCTGTTGTTCCGCAACAGCCCCAATGATTTAAAGTTTTTGATGATTGACCCTAAAATGGTGGAGTTAAGGCTTTTTAGCGATATGCCGCATATGCTTTGCCCGGTTATTACCGATGCCAAGAAAGCATCGGCGGCCCTTAACTGGGTAGTGAATGAAATGGAAGAACGTTACAAGCTGCTGGCAAAGGCAGGGGCCAGAAATATTGCATCCTATAATGAAAAACAGGAAAAGATTCCTTACATTATTGTTATTATCGATGAGTTTGCGGATTTAATGACCGTGGCCCCCGACCAGATTGAAAACGCGGTAACGCGGCTGGCGCAGCTTTCGCGCGCGGTGGGGATTCATCTTATATTGGCCACACAGAGGCCTTCGGTAAATGTTGTTACCGGCGTAATAAAGGCAAACCTTCCGGCGCGTATCTCCTTTAAGGTAGCCTCCAAAGTGGATTCACGCACCGTATTGGATACAAACGGGGCGGATAAATTACTGGGCAGAGGGGACAGTTTATTCATGCGGCCGGGTGAATCAAAATTAATCCGTATTCAGTGCGCCTTGGTTAGCGATGAAGAGATAGGGAGGGTTGTAGATTTTATCAAGAAACAGGGGGAGCCTGTTTACGATGAGGAGATCCTCAAGGACCGTCAGAGGGGCGCCGGCGGCAACGGCGACGAAAGAGATGAAATTTATGATGAGGCAGTAAGGATTATTATGGAGAGTAATCAGGCATCCGTGTCCATTCTGCAGAGGCGCCTGCGCCTGGGATACACCCGGGCAGCCCGTATTATTGACAGTATGGAGCAGGAGGGGCTGGTAGGGCCTTTTGAAGGGAGCAAGCCGCGCAGGATCATGGTTGACCGGGAGGCCTGGCTTAAAGAGATAATTACTCAAGGGGAAGAGAAGCAATAACTATGGAAACCGGTAAGGCCAAGCGGCTTAAACAGTTACGGCTGGAAAAGGGAGTTTCGCTGGAGGAGATCCAGAAGAAGACCAAGATTCATCCCAATATCTTAAGGGCGATAGAAGGGGATGCGATTACGGACTTAAGTCCCGTATATCTAAAGAGTTTCTTAAAGATTTACTGTAAATTTCTTGAAGTTGATTACCGGGAGTATCTGGATGATTATCAAGGGGTAGGGGGTTCGCAAGAGTCAAGGCAGGAGGAGCCGTGGATTAAAGAGGCTCCGCAGCCCATGCCGGGTTCAAGATCTTTCTTAAAGGAGGCTTGCGTTAAAATAAAGTCCCTGCGGCCGAATAAAAGGATAAGCAGGGCGGGCATAATCGTATTAGCCGGAGTATTTTTATTGCTGGGCCTGTTTAGGTTGGGAAAGGCGCTTTTTTCAAGATCTGAAAACCGGGCTTCTGCTCCTTCAGTAAAGGCCGCAGCCGCCAAAACAGAAGAAGCGCCTAAGAAACCTAAGCCGGCAAGCCAGGCATCTTCGGAGATAAGCTTAGGCATCAGGGCCAAGGATAACTGCTGGGTGAGCCTTAAGGTTGACGGGCGCACTGTTTTCCAAAGAGTTTTAGTAAAGGGGCGCTTTGAAAGCTGGAAGGCCAAAAAGAAAATGCAGCTTTCTCTGGGTAATGCCGGGGCGGTTGATCTGGAGGTAAACGGACAGCTTTTCTCAAATTTAGGCAGTAAGGGCCGGCCGTTAAAGAATATAATTATAACCCGGCAGGGGTTGGAGATACCGCGATGAAGGCTAATAAAAAAATGAGCGTCGCAATATTAAGCCTGGGCTGTCCCCGTAACCTTGTTGATTCGGAGAGCATCCTTGGCAGGCTTGCCTCCAAGGGGTATATTATTGCCGATAGCGTCGGCGATGCGGATATAGCGATAGTCAATACCTGCGCTTTTATAGAAGAGGCAAAGCGTGAATCCATAGACGCCATATTGGACCTGGTTGAATTAAAAAAGGAGGGCAGGCTTAAGAAAATAATAGTTTACGGCTGCCTGCCGCAGCGCTATAAAGAGCAGTTAAAAAAAGAACTCCCGGAAATAGACGCATTCCTGGGAAAGCTTTCCTTGAATCATGGGCTTCAGCGTTTTCCGATCACGCCAAGCCACTACGGGTATCTTAAGATTTGCGAGGGCTGCCTGAATAACTGCAGCTTCTGCGTTATCCCGAAGATAAAAGGGGGGCTGTCCAGCCTGGATATGGAGTCGGTAATATGCAGGGTAAAAAAATTCAATGGGCAGCGGGGCTTTAGGGAACTTAATATTATCGGCCAGGACATAAGCGCTTACGGTATGGATTTATACGCTAAGCCGAAATTAAAGGCACTCCTAAAACAGATTCTTAAAAGCGCTCCCAATATCGGCTGGGTCAGGCTGCTTTATTTATACCCCAGCCGCATAAGCGATGATTTATTGAAGTTAATCAGGGACTCCTCCAGGGTATGCAAATATATAGACTTGCCTATCCAGCATATAAATGAGCGGATACTCAAACTAATGAACAGGAATACCCCCAAGAGGCAGATACTGGAGTGCATAGAGAGGATTCGTAAAATAATCCCGGGGGCCTTTTTAAGGACTTCGGTAATAACGGGTTTTCCTTCGGAGACAGAAGGCGAATTCAAGGAGCTGCTTAGTTTCCTGCGGGAGGCCAGGTTCCAGAGGCTGGGGGCATTTATTTATTCCAGGGAGGAGGGCACAGCGGCAAATGACTTTGGAGGGCAGCTGCCCGGAAAAATTAAAAGAGAGCGCTTAAATAGCATAATGTCTCTGCAGCAGGAGATTTCCCTGCAGGTGAATAAAAGGTTTCTCGGCGAGACAATAAAGGTTTTAATTGACGAGGAAAAACAGGATACCTATCTGGGGCGCAGCCAGTATGATGCGCCGGAAGTTGACGGCTCAGTTTTTGTAAAATCAAAAAAGAGATTAAAGCCCGGAGATTTTGTAAAAGTAAAAATAACCGATACTTTAGAGTATGATTTAGTAGGGGAGGCTATAACGTGAATATCGCTAACCGTTTAACAATACTGCGGATTGTGCTTACTTTTGTTTTTATGTTTTTTCTATTCTGCCACGGCCTCTGGGCAAAGGTAGCCAGCCTGGCTATTTTTCTAATGGCCGCGCTCTCTGACTGGCTGGACGGGATGATTGCGCATAAGAGAAATATGGTTACTGATTTCGGCAGGCTGATGGACCCTATTGCCGACAAGATCCTGGTCCTGGCGGCATTTGCCGCTTTCGTGCAGCTGCAGTTAATCGAGGCCTGGATGTTTATGATTATCGTCTCCCGCGAGATACTGATTACCTCGCTTCGGCTCTTCGCCTTAAATAAGGGCAAAGTCTTATCAGCCACGCGCACCGGCAAGCATAAGACCGTCTCGCAGATGCTGGTTATCTTTATCATCCTGGGGTTTGTGGTATTAAAAGAGGTAATGCTTACCTATTTTACCTGGGATCCCGACTGGGAGAAGTTTTTCCGCCAGGGCATATATTTCCTGATGTTATTTATCGTAGCCCTTACTCTTTATTCGGGCCTTTCATATCTTTGGGAAAACCGTAAAGTCATCGCCCGCATCTAATAAAAAGACAATCTAAGTTGAAATTATCAGAAAATACCGTAAAAACTATAACCACTTTCTTCGGTGTCGGGTATCTTCCTTTTGTCCCCGGCACTTTCGGCAGCTTAGCCGGGCTGTTTGTGTTTTGTTTAATCAAGGATAATGCTTTTATTTATGCGTTATCTATTGTTGTTTTATTGATATTGGGGCTTAGCGTCTCGGGGGCCGCGGAGAGGATATTTAAGAAAAAAGATGCCAGCTGTATTGTAATAGATGAGGTTTGCGGGATGTTGTTGAGCCTGGCCTTTTTGCCTTATTATAATATAAAGGTAGTTTTTATCGGGTTTATAATTTTTCGTATTCTCGATTCCTTAAAGCCCGAGCCTGCCGGAAGGCTGCAGGGGTTACAAGGAGGGCTTGGGGTGGTGGCCGATGACATTATCGCGGGCCTATATACTAATATCGTGCTTCAGGCGGCTTTGAGGCTGGCTTCTTTTTGAACTTTATAGACCGGGCCTTTCGGGGTGAGCGTACTTTTAAAGAGAGTAATTCTATCAACCTGAAACTGCAGTTTCTTTTCCGGGAAATAACCCTCCAGATTATTTAATCCTTGAATTAATTTATCCTTGTTGTGCAAAGACCTGACCCGCCCTATTGTAATATGGGAGGAGAAGGGCCTTTTTTCCCTGGGGATGCCTATGCCTGCTGATTCTTGCTCCAGTATCGCGGCTAATTTCTTAGATTCCTCGTCCCCCTGGCCAGGCCCCGCCCAGATTACCCGCGGAAAATCCGCCTTCGGAAATACACCTAGAGAGGCAAGGCGGATAAAAAAAGCAGTGTTATTCTTGCCTGTTTCTTCCAAGATCCTTGCGATTGCGGCTAATTGCTTATCATCTATTTCGCCGAGGAACTTAAGGGTCAGGTGGATGTTTTCCGGGGCGACCCACTTGATATCCGCGCCGCTGGATTTTAGCTTCTCCTGCAATTCGGCCAACGCATCCAAAATATCTTCAGGCAGTTCTATGGCAATAAACGCTCGCATATTATATTATTCTTTTCAACAATTCCAGGGCCTTATGGGCCGATTTTTGTCTTACGGTTGAGCGGCTGCCGCGGAAGCGGAATTTTTTGCTAAAGTTTTTGGTTTTGGTGTCTATGGCGATAAATACTGTGCCTACCGGCTTCAGGGGCGTGCCGCCGGCGGGGCCGGCGATGCCGGTTATGCCTATGCCGATATCGCTCTTGGCGATTTTTCTTACTCCTTGCGCCATTTTGCGGGCAACTTCCGGCGAGACGCTGCCTTTTTTAGCGATAATTTCAGCGGGAATTTTCAGGATTGATTTTTTTGCAGAGTTGCTGTAGGCGACTATCCCTAAGATAAAATAACCGGAACTGCCCGGGGCCTCGGTAAGGGCTTTTGCCAGCAGGCCGCCGCTACAGGATTCAGCTACGGCAATGGTCAGCGCGTTCTTCATTAGGCGTTTATGTATATGGGCTATAAGAGGTTGCATATCCGTTATTATACGCATATTTTATTACATTGACAAGCCAAGATTTAATGGTATACTAATAATAATTGATCTTCGGGGCAGGGTGAAATTCCCGACCGGCGGTTGAGCCCGCGACCCTTGACATTTTGTAAAACAGAATGTCAAGGGAGATCCGGTGACATTCCGGAGCCGATGGTGAAAGTCTAGATGGAAGAAGATTTCCGTCACAAACCGTGGCGGACTCGCCAGGTAGTATGGCGAGGATGATGCATTTACCCGAAGATACTGCTTCGGGTTTATTATTTGGGGGTAAATTTTCTTGTGAGCACATTCAATACTATTCCGGAGATATTAGAAGATTTAAAAAAGGGCAGGATGGTCGTTGTGGTTGATGGCGAAAGCCGCGAAAACGAAGGCGACCTGGTTATTGCCGCTTCCTTTGCGCAGCCTCAGGACTTAAACTTTATGGCCACGCACGGCAGAGGGCTTATCTGTGTGCCGATGGAGGAAGAGAGGCTTAAGCAGTTGGAACTGGAGCCTATGTTAAGCCGCCTGCAGGCAGGCCGGCAGGACCGCTTTAAAACCGCCTGGATGATTTCCGTTGATGCTTGCGCCGGGGTAACTACCGGCATTTCAGCTTACGACCGCGCCCGCGCCATAGAGGTTTTGATTAACCCGCAGAGCAGGCCCGAAGATTTAATCCGGCCGGGGCATAGTTTTCCTTTAAGGGCCCGTAAAGGAGGGGTGCTGGTTCGCGCAGGGCATACTGAAGCGGCAATTGATTTAATGAAGTTGGCCGGCCTTTATCCGGCAGGGGTTATTTGCGAGATTATGAATGAAGACGGCTCGATGGCTCGGCTGCCGCAGTTATTGGGTTTTTGCGGCCGTAAGAGCCTGAAGATCTGCACTATCGCCGCTCTTATTGAATACCGCAGGCGTTCCGAGAAGTTAATTGAAAGAATAACAGAGACCTTTCTGCCTACGGAATTCGGCACTTATAAATTGATACTTTACCGCGACTCGACCAACGATAAGCTGCATATTGCTTTGGTGCTGGGCGAATTAGGCAGCCAGGCGGTCCTGGTGCGTGTTCATTCCGAATGTTTAACCGGAGACGTATTTGGTTCTCTGCGCTGCGATTGCGGCCGGCAGTTAAACAAGGCGATGGAGATTATCGGCAGCGAAAAAAAGGGCGTTATATTATATATGAATCAGGAGGGGCGGGGCATTGGCCTCATAGATAAGATTCGCGCTTATTGCCTGCAGGATAAGGGAATGGATACGGTCGAGGCAAACGAGGCGCTGGGCCACGCCGCTGATCTTAGGGACTACGGGATAGGGGCGCAGATTCTGGTGGATCTGGGCGTTGGAAGCATCAGGCTTCTGACTAACAACCCCCGTAAGATAGTGGGATTAGAGGGGTATGGCCTTGGCGTTGTTGAGCGTGTCCCGTTAGAAATCGAACCGAATGCCGTCAATTACAAGTATTTAAAGACCAAGAAAGAAAAACTTGGACACAGCTTAAATATAGATAGTTTTAAGGGGTAGTAAGGGGTAGAATGGGGCAGTAAGGGAGTTTTAAAAATGCCCCTTAGACGAATATTTTTTGCTTTATTTAAGAGAGGAGGCAAATATGGTAAAAAAGATCGAGGGTAATTTAATTGCCAAAGGAAAGAAGTTCGTGATAGTTGCTTCACGCTTTAACGACCTTGTCACTAAGGAGCTGGTTTCCGGATGTATTGATACGTTGCTGCGCCACGGCGCGGAGGAACCTGAGTTGACTCTTGCCTGGGTTCCCGGGGCATTTGAGATTCCTCTGGCCGCGGGGAAGCTTGCCAAAACCAAATCCTATGATGCCGTAATTTGTTTAGGCACGGTTATCCGCGGCTCGACCCCGCATTTTGATTATATCGCCGCGGAAGTATCCAAGGGGATAGCCAAGGTTTCCCAGGAGGCAGGCCTGCCGGTTGTTTTTGGCGTAATTACCGCCGATACAATTGAACAGGCAATTGAGCGCGCCGGGACAAAAGACGGCAACAAAGGCCGCGATGCAGCAATGACTGCCATTGAGATGGCCAATTTATTAGCGAAGTTAAAATAAGCGATGCGTAAACGTACCCGCTCCAGAGAATATGCTTTGCATATTCTTTATCAGCTTGATATAACCGACGACAAGCATGAGCCGGCCATAGAAAATTTTTGGCATGACCGCCTAGAGGAAAATATCAATCAGGAGGTAAAAGAATTTACCGCCAACCTTGTCAGTGGGGTAGCCGTTAACTCGGAGGAAATTGACAAAAAAATCGTCCAATATGCCACAAACTGGCAGCTTGAACGCATGGCGGTTATTGACCGTAATATTTTGCGCATGGGCTGTTTTGAGCTTCTGTTTTGCGATGATATTCCTCCTAAGGTCTCCATTAACGAAGCAGTGGATCTTGCCAAAAAATATTCCGGCTTAGAAGCCGGAAAGTTCGTTAACGCGATACTGGATAAAGTAAACATAGAGAAGAATAAATAAAGGAAAGAGCTAAAATGAAGTTCGCAGACCTGCATTTACACACCAATTTTTCTGACGGCACATATACGCCGCAAGAGCTCATCGCCGCCAGCCTTCGCGCCGGGCTGTCTGCGATCGCAATTACCGACCATGATACGGTTGACGGGATTTCTCTGGCTGAGGCGGCAGCCGAAAAAGAAAATATTGAACTACTTCCCGGCATAGAATTAACCGTTGAACATAACGGCATTGAGATCCATCTTTTAGGTTATTTGATTGATTATAAGTCCGCGGGGCTTCTGGAAAAATTAAAGACCCTGAAACAAATCCGCATTAAACGCGTCTATAAAATAACCGATAAGCTAAAAGATATGGGCCTTGCCTTAGACCCTGAGTCGGTGTTTGCCATTGCCGGGGAGGGAACGGTGGGCAGGCTGCATATCGCCCGGGCAATGCTAAAACAAAAGTTAGTAGGTTCCATTTATGACGCCTTTAAAACTTACATCGGGGATAAATGCCCGGCTTATGTTTTGGGCTTCAGGCTTTCGCCGCGGGAGGCAATACAAGTGATTAAAGACGCGGGCGGCATACCCGTCTTGGCCCATCCCTATCTTATGAAGAATGACGAATTAATATCCGAATTTAGCGGTTTTGGCCTGATGGGATTAGAGGTATATTATCCGGAACATAGCCAGGGCATGGTTAATCACTATCTGGATATAGCCAAAAAATATAATTTACTGGCTACCGGCGGCTCGGATTATCACGGGGAAGTCAAGCCCGGCGTAAGAATCGGCTCTGCTAAGGTAAGTTATGAATTGGTCGAAAAATTAAAACAGGCGAAAGTTTAAATGAAAAGAAACGATGAACATTTTATGGAGATAGCCTCGCGGCTTGCCCTTAAAGCCAGGGGGAGGACCTCTCCTAATCCGCTGGTCGGGGCCGTGGTTGTAAAAAATGGGCAGATAGCCGGCAGGGGGTATCATAAGATGGCCGGGGGAGCGCACGCAGAGATAGCTGCCTTGGAGGAGGCAGGGGCTAATGCAAAGGGGGCTTCGCTCTACGTAACCCTTGAGCCCTGCACGCATTTCGGCCGGACCCCGCCTTGCGTGGACAGAATTATAAAGAGCGGCATTAAAGAAGTTATTATCGGAATGATTGACCCTAATCCGTTAAACAGAGGCAGGGGCATCCAGATATTAAAAAACCACCGGATCAAGGTCAGGGTCGGGGCCTTGGAAGAGAAGTTAAAAAAAATAAACGAAGTATTTATTAAATATATTTCAAAAAGAATGCCCTTTATCACGGTCAAGGCCGCCCAGTCGCTGGACGGTAAGATTGCTACAAAGCGCGGCGATTCCAAATGGATAACTTCCGATAAGGCGCGTGCTTTCGCGCACCGGCTGCGCCGCGATTATGACGCGGTGATGGTGGGGGTAAATACGGTTATTATTGATAACCCGCGCCTCGATGCCTGGTTTTCCAAAAGGCAGCCCGTAAAGGTTATAATAGACAGCCATCTGAGCGTTGGGCAGGAGGCGAATGTATTTTCCGGCAAGAACCCGGTAATAATTGTTACCGTCCCGTCTAAGGCCGGGCAGGAGACGGATAACAGGAGGGGCCTGGAGGATAAGGCCAGGATACTGGAGGTAAAAGAAAAGAGCGGGCAGGTTAACCTAAGAGATGCGATGAAGAAGCTGGGCCGGTTAAACATAACCAATATCCTTGTTGAGGGCGGGGGGACATTATCAGGTTCTTTATTTGACGAAGGGCTTGTGGATAAAATCATGTTTTTTATAAGCCCGAAAATTATAGGCGGCAAAGAGGCGATAAGCTCGGTGATGGGCAGGGGCATCTCGCGCATAGACAGCGCCGTAAAAATTAGGGATGTGAAGTTTAGGCGGCTAGGGGAGGATTTTTTAGTGGAGGGATACGTAAAATAATATATGTTTTCCGGAATAATAGAAGAACTCGGGGAAGTAAAAAACATAACCCGCCGCGGCAATAATACCCTGCTTGAAATAAAAGCGGGCGAGGTTCTTAATGAAACAGAGAAAGGCAGCAGCATTTCTGTTAATGGGGCTTGTCTCACCGTAATAGATAAGAAGAAGGATTCTGTGTCTTTCGAAGTAATGCCCGAAACCTTGAGGGCTAGTAATTTAGGGGGGCTTAAGGTATGCGAGAAGGTTAATTTAGAGCGCAGCCTCAAAGTCGGCGACAGGATATCCGGGCATTTTGTCAGCGGGCACGTTGATTGCGCTGCGGTTATCCGCAAAAAATCCATGCGTGGCGGCAACCTCTGTTTTGAATTCGCGGTCCCTGTGCAATTTCTGAAATACTGCCTGCCCAAAGGCTCTATCGCGGTTGACGGAATAAGCCTGACTATAGCCGCAGCAAGGCCTAATACCGTCAGCACCTGCATTATCCCCCACACGTTTAAGAATACCACTCTCAAGTTTAAAGGCCCGTCCAGCAAGGTCAATATCGAATTTGATATCCTCGCCAAGAGGCCTTAAAGCTCTATCAAATCGTTGCGAATCCTTCAAGTTTCTGTTATACTATTTTAAGATGATTTATCGGCTAATGCAGGTTCTGTTTTTATAGCTAAATAAAAATAATTTTTAAGGTATATGTTTCGGGGAGTGGCTCAGTTTGGCTAGAGTGCTTGCTTCGGGAGCAAGAGGCCGTGGGTTCAAGTCCCACCTCCCCGACAAATTTTACAAGAGGCCGTGGGTTTCCCGACGCGCTATTTCATAGCGGTCGGGATCCCGACCGACTCCGACGATACGTCGCAGGAGCGTCGGGACAAGTCCCACCTCCCCGACCATATTTGACGTGGCGTGTTTTAATTGAGGAGAAAATTATGAAAAATGACATTAATAAAATAAAACAGAAAATTCTTCCAATTCTACAAGGCTATGGAATTAAAAGATTGGCCCTTTTTGGTTCCTGTGTTCGAGGCGAGATAGGGAAGAATAGCGACATTGATATCTTAGTAGAGATTAAAGCAGATATCAGCCTGCTTGATTTTGTAGGGATTAAACAAAAGATTGAGGATGTCCTGGGACGAAAAGTAGATTTGGTAGAATACGATACCCTCAAGCCCCTTCTTAGAGAAAGGATATTAAAAGAACAGGTGGTGCTCCTATGAAAAGAGATGCGCGGGTATATATTGAGGATATATTAGAAGCCATAACAAAAATAGAAGAGTATATGAAAGGGCTTAGTAGCGATGAGGAGTTTTGTAATAATACCCAAGTCCAGGATGCTGTTTTAAGGCGGTTAGAGATTATCGGCGAGGCCGTTAAAAACATTCCAGACAAATTCCGAGATCAATACCCAGAAATACCCTGGAAACAAATCGCAGGTATGCGTGATATCCTTATCCACGAATACTTTGGAGTAAAGCTAAAACGAGCCCTAAAGGTCATCAAAGAAGACATGCCCGTTTTAAAGGCAAAGATTCTAAAAATAAAACAAGATTTAGGGTAAGTCTGGGGTATTCAGATGCGGCGGCGACGACATTATTAAGGTATTAGTGGATGCCTGCCGGCAGGCCTGCCTACCGCAGGCAGGCAGGTGTTTCCGGAAGATTTGGAAGAGGCGGCAGAGATGCTGGCTGAAAAAGTAATTTAATCCTTACAAGAAAATTTTAGTGAAAAAGAAGTTTCTATATTGGTTGTTAACTTAACTAGATAATGAAAGATATTGACCCCAAATTTCAAGAATATATCTTTGAAGCAAGTGGTACTTTAGGATTTTTTCAGTTGATCGAAGAGTTCCTGAAGCTATACATTGAGTATTCATTCAAGCATGCAGCAGTTTATCTTTCTGGGAAGATGCCTTTTCGATTTACTGGTGAAGAATTTGAAAACGCACCATTAGAAAGACTATTGATCACATTTCGCAAACTGAATAATAATGACGAAGTAATCGGAGCTCTTGAAAAACTAAAGGCTAAAAGGAATTTTTGTGCCCACAGGGCTTTTGTTTGGTATTTTGAAAATCCCGAGATAGATGAAGGACGCTATAGGCAAAAATTAGAACTCATAAAAGAAATCAAAAATGAAGCCATAAGGGGCTTCCTTCTTTTATTTACTGAGGTATCCAAGCTTGACGAACGGATTATGGGGGAAGGTCAATAAACCACTCCAGCGGAGTTATTTGAGCGGTAAAACTACAAAAAGGGCGGAGAAGCTTATAGAGTTTTAGAAGGAGGCAATAAGGAAAGTTAAAACTTTTATATTTAATAAAACTATGAAAAAAATAATATTAGTATTCATATTCTTATCAATTTCTATCATCTGTCGAGCTGAATATAATCCCCTTGAGACTGTTGAGGAAGCAAAAGAACGTAAAGCCACTGATAGATATTATCAAAGACGAAATAATTCCTATGGTCAAGAACCGCTTGGTGGTTATTCTGAAACATTAAGCGGTGCATCATCACCTCATCGTTCTTCGCAAGAACGTTCTTCAGATGAAGATGTTTCTTCTTCACAAAGACATTCTTCAAGTTATGAATCTTCCTCAAGCCGTATTCCTCAATATCGCTCACCACTTGAGACAATTGACGAACAGAAAGCCCGCCATAGAGCCGAACAATATGAAGAACGTCGCAAAAGTACTTATGGAGAGCCTTTAGGCGGCTATTCTGAAAAACTCGGAGATACCGAACCATATTCAAATCAAAATCGTTATAGATATAGTCCATATTCAGAAGATTAAGAATAAGAGTTAACAGATGAATAAAAAACAATTGCGTGCCAAGTTAAGTTCTTTGTAATCTATCCTGATGTAACGTTCAGGATGCGGTAAACGTCTGTCAGCCGCATAGCGAGGGGTGAGAGGCGAGAGGTAACTCTGGCTCTCTGAGCCACCCGAC
>JAZDPH010000040.1:0-4272 GCA_043797735.1 Candidatus Omnitrophota bacterium
AGCACGAAAACGGCAAAGCATAAATATGATGTACGCTCAGGTTTTTTGCAGAATCAACTGGAACTGTTTAGAAAGTTAAAGGTTGATTTCGGCGCCCGCATTGATAATTATTCCAGTTTTGATAATACGGAGGTCAGCCCGAATGCTGGCCTTTTATACCAACCGGATGAAAAAACGAACTTGCGCCTTTTTTACGGCCAGTCATACCGGGTTCCGACCTTTAGCGACCTTTACTGGTCGAGTCCTAGTTCTCGGGGTAATCCCGATTTAGAGCCGGAAAGAGGCAAGAGCTATGAATTCGGAATTGAAAGAGAAATTCTTAAAAATCTTTCGTTTAATCTAACTTATTTTAGAAACGATTATAGGAACCTTATCAAATGGAATTCTGTTAACGGTATCTGGCAGACGGAGAATATCAGTAAAGCAACGGTCCAGGGAGTTGAATTCGGCAATAAAACATCCTTGACCGACTGCCTGGATTTAAATGTTAGTTATACCTACCAGCGGCCGATGGACAATATTCTCCATAAGTTACTTACCTATCAGCCGCAGTATAAGATTAATTCTTTTTTGGAATTCCATAATTACCGGGGCTTAAGGGTGAAGTTAAAATGGGAGTTCGTAAGCAGGAGCTTTGACAATACCGCCAATACCATTTATGTTAAGAGGTATTTTCTTATGGGGATGGAGGCATCTAAAAAGATAAATAAATACGCGACTTTTTTTGCAACGATAAATAATTTAACAAACATCGCCTATCAGGTTAGAAGGGGTTATCCTATGCCGGGCTTTTCCATTGACGGCGGTTTTAAAGCGGAATTTTGAGTATTTAACCTATGCCATTGCTGTCCAAATTACCGTCATTGCGAGCCCCGCAGGGGCGAAGCAATCCCTTTTTTGAGATTGCTTCGGTCCTGCTTCGGCTTCGCCTCGCAGTCCCTCGCAATGACACATTGTGAAACTAAATTTTAAAATCCCTTTTCCATCGAGACAAGTGAACTTATGTTATTAACTAAAAAGGAGGGATTAAACTTATGCGTTTAAAAAAGATTGCTCTTTCTTTTGTTCCGATGATATTTGTATTTATATTAGTGAGTGTAACTATCGGCTTAGCCGAGGCCGCTGTAACTGTTACAGACGGCTTAGGCAGGAAGGTAACTGTTAAAGGAGTTCCCCAGAGGATCGTATCAACAATTCCCTCTAATACGGAGATATTATATGACTTGGGCTTAAAAGATAAAGTAGTCGCGGTTACATCGCACTGCGCGAAAACCTGCGATATATCCGGAAAGGCTACCATAGGGGGCTGGTCCGATCCGCAGATTATTGATAAAATCGCGGAATTAAAACCCGATTTAGTATTGGCCTTTGGCGGATTACAAAGCCCGCTGGCTAAAGAGCTGGAGAAAAGAAATATAACTACTTTTGTGTTCTTCCCGGAGACGGTAGGGCAGGCGCTGGAGCAGATATTATTGGTCGGTGAAATTACCGGGGCCGCGAAAGCAGCCGAAGATATCGTGAACAACTGCAAGGGTAATTTAAAGAAAATAGAGGATAGGCTTGGCGGCATTCCGATGGAAAATAGGCTCAAAGTTTTACGCCTTATGTCTACAAAAGCAATGGTCATCGGCAGAAAATCCTTTCAGAGCGACATCGTAAAAAGAGCCGGGGGCATAAATATCTTTGATGATATTGAAGATGACTATCCCGTTGTCAGCCTGGAGGAGGTGCGGGCAGGAGACCCTGATATGATCATTTTTAATCGAAATAACGAACAAGAGGCTATTTTGTGGTTTCTGGAGCAGCCCGGCTGGAATGAATTAAGGGCGGCTAAAGAGGGAAGGTTGATGTCTATCTCCTGCGATTATATATGCCATCCTAATACGCGCATTGATAAAACCGTTGAAATATTAGCGGCGCGTTTTTACCCGGAAAGATTCAAAGAAAAATAATAATATATTATGCAAGGAATTAATTTGCAAAAATATTTCTTTGTGCTAACATAACCCTATGTCCGGTAATAAAGTATTTCAGGCGGCCCTTTTAATTTCATTGACTGTTCACGGGGTTCTCTTGATGCAGCATTATGGGGGGGATGTTTCTCTTAAAAATAAAGAGAAAAAAATAGAAATCAGCTACATTAAAAAGCCCCCCGAATACAAGCCCAAACCGGAAAACCAAACCTTAAGAAAGGCAAAAAAGGAGCCGTTTTTAGAATTAAAGGATAAGGATCTCATTGAGAAAAGAGTTCCCCCGCCATATACGGAGAAAAACAACCTTCCCCCAAGCCCCAGGCCGCAGCTGGCCTTAAAGACAGAGGCCGACAAGCCCTCTTTAATGACGGCGGCGCAAGTCGTCCTGGTAAAGAAGAAGGTCAACCTGCCCGCGGTAATGGATGCGGAAAAAATCAATAACCCTTCTTACATAAATTATTACCAGATAGTGCGGGAAAAAATAAAACGCGCCGCCTTTAGAAACTACAACGGCAGGGAGATCGGACAGGTTACCCTTTCATTTATCATATCAAACGAGGGAAGCCTCCAGAAGATATTTTTGATGGAGGAGGATTCATCCGGCAGCCTTTATCTAAGGGAGATTGCCGTAAATAGCGTTAACTCCGCTTCGCCTTTTCCCCGTTTTCCGAAAGAACTGGATTATTCCTGCCTCTTATTCAGGCTGCCTATTGAGTTTGAAACAGAATAATCAAATGCCGGTATTGTTTTTCTCTCCCCATTCCCATTTATTATTCTTTTCACCCTTGACAAACACCAAATCCTGTGTTATCTTTCTATCATCTAGATAAACAAGGAGTTTTATGCCTGCACTAAACGTTAAGTTGGGCAGGAGGATACTGAAGGGGGTCAGTTTGATGACCCTCTTTTTTTGTCTCTTCTGCTGGCATTCTGTATGCCTTGCCGCTAATTCCGCTCCCTCAGTCGGCACAGTTACCCCTTCAGCAGCTACTACAGCAACAGGTACCCCTCAGCTCTTTACCGCCACCTACAATGACCCTGACGGCTGGCAGAATATCCAATATGTTTTTTTATTGGTAAACAGCTCTGTTTCCGGCATAAATTGCCCGTACCTTTACTATAACCAGAATACCAACAAGCTCTATCTGCGCAACGACGCCAACTCTACCTGGCTTGGCGGCTTTGCCCCCGGCTCAAGCAATACAATTCAAAACTCCTACGCCAAGCTTAATTGCGCCTCAACCATAGTCAGCGGCTCAGGCACAACCCTAACTGTCAAGTGGTCAGTTACAGCAAAGGCCCCATTTACCGGTACTAAGAATATCTACCTTTATATTAAAGATGATGCCGGCGCCACTACCGGTTATAAGAAGGCAGGGACCTGGGCAATACCAAATAAGCCGCCGTCTACAGGAACAATCACGCCTTCTTCAGCTGTCGGACAGGCAGCCGTTCCCCAGCTCTTTACCGCCACCTACAATGACCTTAACGGCTGGCTGAATATCCAGCATGTTTTTTTATTGGTAAATACTTCCGCTTCCGGCAAGAACTGTCCCTATCTTTACTATAATCAGAATACCAACAAACTCTACCTGCGCAATGACGCCAACTCTACCTGGCTTGGCGGCTTTGCCCCCGGAACAAGCAATACCATTGAGAACTCTTACGTCAAGCTTAACTGCGCTCTAACCACAGTCAGCGGCTCAGGCACAACCTTGACCGTCAACTGGTCAGTTAGCGCAAAGCCTGCCTTTACCGGCATTAAAAACACCTACCTCTATGTCCGAGACGACGCCGGCGCCTATACCGGCTTCAAGAAAGCCGGCACCTGGAATATAGATATTACCCCGCCGGTCATTGTGATTACCTCTCCCCAAGACGGCGCGGTAATAGAAGAGTCACCGGTTCAGTTAGAAGGGACAGTTGACGGCACAGCCTTTTCCGAAAGCCGCGCCTTGAACCCCGGGGAAAACACCTTAACTAAGACCGCAACCGACGCCGCAGGCAACACCTCTTCAGCCTCAGTGGAGGTATACCTGTATTTAGGCAAACTCATCGGCCCGGCAGGAGGGGTGGTAACTTCTCCTGACGGCAAGGTAAAAGTAACTATTCCCAGCGGGGCATTAACTACTCCTACCCAGATAAGGATATTAAGAGTAACTAATGCTTCCCTGCCCGCTCCCGCAGGTAAGGCTCTTTTAAGCGCGGTTGACTGCAAGCCCTACGGCCTTGTCTTTGCTAAAACTGTCAAAATAACCTATACCTTAGACCAGGCAGAGATCCCCGGCACAAGAGTAGA
>JAZDPH010000006.1:0-5134 GCA_043797735.1 Candidatus Omnitrophota bacterium
TCGACGGCGGGGCAGAGGCGTTGATCCCTTATTATGCGTCAGCAGGCATAAATTTAAGCGGAGTAAGCGGACAATTATTCGCCTATTACGATTCAGGCGAAGTTTCTACTTCAACGCCGGCAGATGTAAGGCGGATCAAAATCAATTTAGTGGCTATGACCGGAAGCGG
This sequence comes from Candidatus Omnitrophota bacterium, assembly GCA_043797735.1. Lineage (GTDB taxonomy): Bacteria > Omnitrophota > Gorgyraeia > Gygaellales > Profunditerraquicolaceae > BS750m-G77. The sequence continues at coordinate 170 of JAZDPH010000006.1, forward strand.
TTCTTACTCGGACCTGGAGGGTAAGTCGGAGCAGGCGACATCAGTTGCCGCGCACAGGTTTGAATAATATTATGAAAATAAACAAGGGTGAATTCATCTCAATTGATTTTGGCAGGGCCTTTATAAAAGCCGCCTGCATAGGTTTCTCCGGCGGCAAAGCCGCGGTCATAAGGTGCGGTTTAATCAAGGCGCCGCCGCCGGATGAAGGGCCGGCTGATTCTCTAAAGGCCTTCTTAAGAGACAACTCCTTTTCCTGTAAAGAGGCGATTTTAAATATCTGGGACACAGAGAAGGTTTTTATAAAGTCGCTGGTTTTGACCGCCGTGCCGAAACAGGAGATGCTGGAGGCGTTAAAGTGGCAGATTAAAGCTGAAGTTCCCTTTAATATTGAAGACGCGGTTTTTGACCTGCAGGTCATTAAGGAATACAGCGAAGAGGAGGGCGCAAAAAAAGACGGCATAATCTGCATTGCCGCCGAGCGCGGCTTTATCAACCGGTATTTAGCAATAGCCGCCGAATGCAACCTCCAGCCCATCAGGATTTCAAGCGGCCCCTTTAACTACGCCAATATCCTGAATTTCATCCCGGATAAGCCGCCGGTTACGGCTGTTTTGGATATGGGCCATAATCAGGCAGTGCTCTCTATCTATAAGGACAATAAATTAAATTTTGTAAGGAGCCTGCCTGTCTCTTTCAATAAGCTCATTCAGTCCTTAAGCGGCACGTTAGTATCGGATAAGGGCAAGATTGAACTTACTCCTGAAAAAGCGCTGGGTTTAATAGAAAAATACGGCATCCCTATGGACGAGAGCGCCGTTTTAGAGGATAATATCGGCGCGATACACATTATTTCATTAATGCGGCCGCATCTTGAGGGGTTGGCAAAGGAGATAAAGCGTTCCTTCGATTATTTTGCCTCTAATTTTAAGGAAGAATCTGCCGGCGCTTTATATATTACCGGAGGCGGGGCGAATTTAAAGAATTTGGGCTTTTATTTGAATAAAGAGCTGGCTATGCCTGTCTCGGCCTTACCCCTTCCCGAAGCCGTTGATATAGCGGAAGGCGCAAAGGAGGGGTTGGATAATCAGCGCAATCAGATCATCAGCGCAATTGGGGCGGCCTTAGCGGGCAAAGAAGCCGTTGATTTACTGCCGCATGAGATAAAAACTAAAAAAGCAGAATCTGTCCAGAAGTCCTCCCTGCGGATTGTTTCAATAATTGCGGCGGCAATATTTTTATTTTTCCTGTTTGTTTTTAGCCTGGAGATAGGCGACTGTAAATTGCGCCTTAAAGCCGCCAATGCCCAACTTGAAACTATGCGGGAGGTTAAGGCGCTAAAGCGCAAAATTGAATTACGCCAGTCCCTGATTCATAAGATAAAACTTGGCAAAGTTCCGGTGTTCGGCCTGTTTAAGGTAATAAGCAGTATTATCCCCGGCAATATTTTTATAACCGAGTTGTCGCTGGACCAGCAAAGGCATATCCTTGTCTTAAAGGGGAGGGTTTTAGCCGGGGCAAATACAGCCGAGTCGGAGTTGACCGATTTAGCAAAGAAACTGGAGGGCTCTTCTTTCTTCAGGGAGGCCACGCTTGTTTCCTCGGCGAATATAAGCGGCATCCAGGAATTTGAAATAACCTGTGATTTAAAATATTGATTATTATGTTAAAGCCGAATCTGACTTTATCGCAGAAAAAAATAGCCGTTTCTGCCGCTATTCTTTTGATTGCATTTTTGGCGGTATGGGTTTTTCTGTACCTGCCCAGCAGGAATACCTTGAGAAATCTAAAGGCGCAATTGGCGGCTGCCCAGAGTCAGATTAAAGAAATAGAGGAGATTTTAGGCCGGGGCGTAAGCTTAGCCCAGGGCCTGGTTGTTCTTAAGGGGCAGTATAACGAGTTGGCCGCAAAATTTCCCTCCAAAGAAGAAGAGAGCATAAAGTTTTTTTCAGAGTCGGCAAAAGAACTCAATATTGAACTGGCCTCTATTAAATCTGAACCGATGAGGCCGCTATTAATAGATAAAGAAAAGGCGTTGATAGAGGATAAAATCTGTTACTACGTGCCTGTTTCTATTGAGATGGATTGTTTTTACGCGGAGTTTGTAAAATACGCGCAAGGCCTGAAGGAATCCCTGCCGGCGCTGGTTACTTTGGAGAAATTAAAAATGACCCGGAATGAGGGGAGTGATAAGAAGTTAGATATCGCCGTAGACCTTAATTTATACCTTTTGCCTTAAAGGATGAAAAAAAAGCGCTTAATCGAGATTATCCTGACTGCTGTTTTAATAATAATATTAGTTTTTGCGGTTGGCAATTCCGTAAAAAAGATTAAGCACGGTACTCGTTCCGCCGCCAAGCCCGGCGCCGGAGCGGCTCCTGCTGCCGCAGGTAAAATTCCCAAAAAAAAGGCCTCGCCGGCGGCAATGCCCGTCAAACCGCACTATCAGCTTCAGGAAGAGGAGAGCCGGAATTTAGAATTAACAAGAAACCCCTTTGCCGCTGCGGCTGGCGTTAAAGCAGATGATACTTCGTCTGTGCAGGCTGACCAGATTGCCTTAAGCGGCATACTCTGGGATAAGGATAAGCCGCTGGCGATAATAAACAATAAGGTCGTCAAAACAGGCGATAAGGCCGGCGGATGCCGCGTTGTCGAAATAAAAGAGGAGAGCGTTGTTTTAAACGATGGCGCCAGGGACTTTGAGCTCAAGCTGGGCCGTTAAGGAGCCTTTCCAAAATACTCTTGAAATCATCCCTAAATTTTCGTATAATATTCTATATTAAACATTAAGGAAAAGAAATGGACAAAAATGACTCTACGGGCCGCGATTTCTTACGGCCGGTTTTTATCGATGCTTTTGATTTGGATGATGCATGGTTTCAGGCCTTAAGCCGGATTCTTGAGAATGGCCATGTTTACACCATAACCCGCGGAAGCTATGAGGGCCAGAGGCGGCTGGAGTTTGATTTTGTGACGATCAGGGTAAGAAAGCCGGCACATCAGATTATCCCTATTATCCCGGAAGGCATGAGCATCCCGGCGCCCACCGATATGGAGTATATTCAGGGGTACTTAAGCTATCTTTTAACCGGCACAAAGACCGATACGGAAGATTATACATATGGGGAAAGGCTGGTTGAGCCTAAGGTAAGAATAAAAGAGAACATAGACGGCAAAGAGATGCTGCGTGAAATGCCCCTGGAGGTCAATCAGATAGAAGAGGTGATTAAGATTTATAAGGAGCAGGGATACGGGACCAACCAGGCGATTATGGAAATCGGCATGCCCTCTGATATCAAATTATCCGATCCGCCCTGCTTGAGGTTAATAGACACGAGGGTGCGTTACGGGAAGCTGCATTTTATCCTTTATTTTCGTTCCTGGGACCTCTGGGGGGGATTTCCTTCCAATATGGGGGGGTTGCAATTAGTGAAGCAGTATATGGCCGAGGAGATCGGCGTTGAAGACGGAGAGTTTGTTGCCGTAAGCAAGGGCTTACATCTTTACGATTATGCCTGGGATTTGGCAAAGGCAAGGACTAATAAACCCAACTTAGAGGTGAAATAATGGCTGCTTCATTTTATGGCGGCCCTGAGCGCAGGGAATTTACCCGGCTGGATTACGTTAGGCCTCTGGGTGTTAAGATATGCAAGGCAGAGACCATTTCCAAAATGCTTTCCGGCTACACTTCGGATATAAGCCGGGCAGGTTTATTGTGCAATGTCAGGGAAAAGGTGGGCAATGACGACATATTATGGCTTTCTTTTGACCGCTCTACCCTGGAGTTTTGCCAGGAGCTGGAAAAGAGGATTTTAGTTTATCAGAGCGGAGTTATCGGTAAGGTAGTCAGGGTCCAGCCGCAGGGCGACAGTTATAACGTAGGAGTGAGGTTTCTTACTATAGAAGAAAAGAATTCCACGCATATTTATCCAAAGATACATTTTCTCCTGAAGGATGCATGAGAGGATAAATGAAAAAGTTGAATGTCGCTATTCTGGGTGACGGCGGATGGGGGACAACCCTGGCGCTTATGCTTTTTAAGAAGGGCCTAAATGTAACCGTATGGGGCGCCTTTGCCGATTACGTTGATTATGTTGATAAGAAAAGAATAAACGTAAAGTTCCTGCCCGGCATAAAGATTCCCGCGGGGGTAGAGATTATCCATGACTTAGAAAAAGCGCTTAAAGATAAAGAGCTGATTATTCTTACCATCCCCTCCCAGCATATGCGCCGGATTTTAAGGAGGGTTAAGAAATATGCTTATCGCCGGGATGCTATATTCTTAAGCGCGGCCAAGGGCATAGAGGTAGGTTCTCTTAAAAGGATGTCCGAGATAGTCAATAGCGAATTAGGAAACCCGAAATTAGCGGTGCTCTCCGGGCCGACAATTGCTCATGAGGTAGCCTGCGGTATACCGACGGTAGCGGTAATCGCATCAGGCCAGAAAAAGATAAGGCAGTATTTACAGGATATTTTTATTTCCGAGAGGTTCAGGGCCTATACCAGCGATGATGTTACAGGCGTAGAGCTGGGGGGCAGCCTGAAGAATATTATTGCTATCGCCTGCGGCATCTCCGACGGGCTAAAGTTTGGCGCCAATACCAAAGCGGCAATTTTGTCCCGCGGGCTGGCTGAAATTTCCCGCTTAGGCCATGCCATGGGCGCTAAGGCGCGTACTTTTAGCGGGATAAGCGGGCTGGGGGATTTGGTAACTACCTGTATCAGCCCGTATAGCCGTAACAGGTTTGTCGGGGAGGAGCTTGGCAGGGGCAAAACCCTTGCTCAGGTTCAGTCAAGTATGCAAATGGTGGCAGAGGGCGTTCCCACCGCAAAGTCGGCATACGCGTTAAGTTTAAGGCACAAGGTAGATATGCCTATAACCGGGGAGATTTACCGTGTCCTTTATAAAAATAAACCCCCCATTAATGCCTTTAAGGATTTGATGGGCAGGGAGAAAAAAGAAGAATA
>JAZDPH010000031.1:0-4409 GCA_043797735.1 Candidatus Omnitrophota bacterium
CCATCGATGCGCCTGACCGCTCCCTCCGGCGCAATGAATACAGCCTCTTATTAAACGGCATAAACGTGGCGAATTTAACTTTTGATTCCGTCTTAAGCGCCCGCGGCTGCCCTTTTAACTGCAAATTCTGCACCTTCAGCCTGAATCCCCTCGGCCAGAAAAGGGAATACGCGGCGCGTAATGTCCGCTCCGTCGTTGAGGAAATCAAAAACCTTAAAGCCAAGATCATCCTTTTTAGCGACGATAACCTCTTTACCGACCCGCAAAGAGCCGAAGAAATCTGCGATTTAATCATCGCGGAGGGGATTAAAAAGCGCTACATCGCCCAGGCGCGCATAGAGCTGGCCAGGTATCCAAGGCTGCTGGAGAAAATGGTTAAGGCAGGGTTCAAGGCGCTACTGGTCGGGATAGAATCGCCCCATGACTGGATACTCAAACAGCTTAATAAAGGGTTTGACCAGAAGACGATAAGGGATTGCTTTGCGGTTTTAAGGAAATACCCGATTTTCTACAGCGGTTACTTTATATACGGCAATATCGGCGAGAACGAAGAAGAGATGCTTTATATCGCGCAGTTTGCCAAAGAGATCGGCGCAGACTCCATCAGCTGCAACAAATTAAGGATAGAAAGGTTTTCCCCTCTTAAGGCGCTTGCGGAAAAAACCCCGGGTTACCATGTAACCGAAAGAGGAGAACTATACTCCGATACTTACAGCCACGCCAGGCTCAAAAAAATCGGCAAAAGAATAAAGTTCTCCTTTTATACCCCTGCCCGGTATGTAAAGATGCTCTGGAAAAATATCTTTGTGGTCAGGTTCTTTACCCCGCAAGAGATATTCTCGGTATTAGTGAATGCCCCCCGCCTGCTGGCAAGCGTCATCGCCCGGGAACACCACAGGGGCAGGCTAAAAGACTCCCTGAAACGCACCTTTATAAAGAATAGTTGAGAGAAATTTCAAAGTCTTTGTGAATTTTATATAAATAATGTATAATGAAAAACAACAAATAAATAATTGAAGGGTATGCATAATTCGCGTATGGTCATTGCGAGGAGCACAAAGGGATTCCTCGCCCGTCATTGCGACCCGCCACGAATCTTGGCGGCGAAGCAATCTCTAAGATATAGATTGCTTCGCCCCTCACTTCGTTCGGGAGCTCGCAATGACGAAAGGATCATACGCACTACTCAAATAATTAAAGCTATCTTAACTTCGGGATTATCATAATGTTAAAAGGGGTTATTTTTGATATGGATGGAGTTGTGGTCAACACCGTCGGCGTGCATTTTGAGGCCTGGAGGAAAATGTTTTCTGAATACGGCAGGAGGCTTACTTTTAAAGATTATGAATTAAAGGTTGACGGCATACCGCGTATTAACGGGGCAAGAGCGATTTTACCTAAGTTATCCAAAGAAAAACTAAACGAGGCGGCCTCAAAAAAACAGCGGTATTTTCTGGAGTTTTTAAAGAAAGAGGGTGTTAAGGCCTATCCCGACGCTTTATATTTAATAAAAACCTTAAAAAGAAATAAGATAAAGCGGGCGATTATTTCTTCCAGCAAAAACTGCCCCTATATCCTTAAGAAGGCCAAGATTAATAAACTCTTTGACGTAATCATTTCAGGCAACGACGCCAAAAAAGGAAAGCCCCATCCGGATATCTTTCTTCTGGCCGCCAAAAGGCTAAGACTAAAGACAACCGAGTGCGTAGTGGTGGAGGATGCGCTTTTGGGGATCATTGCCGCAAAGCGCGCAAAAATTAAAAGCGTGGGTATTGACCGTTACGGCAAACCGGCGCGCCTGGCACAGGCGGACCTGGTGGTCAATAATTTAAAGAAGGCCTCTCTCTTGAAACTGGAAAGGTTAGTCTCCCAATGAAAAACTTTTATTCCCAGTATATTGATGACGACCTCTGGCTGATACAGGAATTGGAATGGGCCAGGCCCCTGCAAAACATCCGCGAATCACAATTTGCCCTGGGCAACGGCTACTTCGGCACAAGGGGCATCCTGGAGGAAATCCCATATGACGCCATGCCGGGCACTTATCTTGCCGGCGTATATGACAGGATGCTCTCGCAGGTCGCAGAGCTGGTGAATTTGCCCAATGCCTTTAACTTCAGGCTCGCGGTCAAGGGAGAAAAGCTGGATATGGTGGCCATGGATGTATTAAAACATAAACGCACCCTCAACCTGAAAAAGGGGCTGCTTTTCCGCCATACCCTGTATGAAAACAGCAGGAAATCGCGCTTTGACTATAAATCAGCAAGATTCGTCTCTATGGATAATAAAAATATCGGGGTAATGCAAATTTCTATTACCCCCCTGGATGGGCCCTGCGAAATAGATATAAACACCGGTATTGATACCTCCATCTCTAATGCCGGGGTCCTCACCGAAGGAAGAAAGAAGCATTTCCGGGTAAAGGAATTGGGGCAGGCCCGGGACGCCGGATACCTGGCTATCGAGACTCTGGAAAAAAAACACGCCATTATTTATTGGGCCGGTTTTTATTATGAAACCGGCGCTAAAAAAACCTTTGCCCGGGATAATATCTTCAGCCTTAAATTGAAGAAAAACCAAACCGTTACTTTTACGAAGGTATTTTATATTAAACGGTTTCCCTGCGATAATAATCTGGATCAATACAAGAAAGAGGCATTCAAGGCATTCTCCGCGGCCTTTCATGCTAAATTTGAAGGCCTGATCAAAAGCCATATAGAGGCCTGGAAAAAGCTCTGGAAAAAAGCGGATATCCTCATTGAAGGGACCGCCAACCTCCAGCAGAACCTGCGCTTTAATATCTACCATATGCTCATCTGCGCAAATAGCGATGAGGGCTTCTCAAGTATCGGCGCAAGGGCCCTGACCGGCGAAGGATACCGCGGGCACATCTTCTGGGACACCGAAATTTATCTTATGCCCTTCTATCTTTTTAATTTTCCTAAAACAGCAAGGAATATACTGCTTTACAGGTATAAAAGGCTGAATCAGGCAAGGCAGCTTGCCGGCAAAGATGGTTTTAAGGGGGCAAAATTCCCCTGGGAGTCAGCCGGCAGCGGAGAGGAAGAAACCCCGGGCTGGGCAAAGGATATCGACGGCAGTATCATAAAGATTCGCACCCATGAATTTGAGCACCATATCACTGCCGACATCAGTTATGCCCTCTATAAATATTACCTGGTTACCGGGGATGAAAAGTTTATGCGGGAGTACGGCTATGAAATCATCTTTGAGACGGCAAGATTCTGGGCCTGCCGGTCCACCTTTAATAAAAAAACAAAAAAATACGAAATAAAGCGGGTTATCGGCCCGGATGAATTCCACCTTGATGTAAATAACAACGCCTATACCAATATAATGGCGAAATGGAACCTGATTACCGCCTATAAATTATTTACCAGGATTAAAAAAGCCCAGCCCTCTTTCTGCCGCCTGCTGCAGAGAAAACTGGGGCTAAAAGACAGCGAGATAAAAGATTGGAAAAAAATAGCGCCGCTGTTGTCGCAAAATATTAACCGCGGCCGAATCATCGAGCAATTTGACGGATATTTCAGATTAAAAAAGGCTGCAGTTGCTGAAACCGATGAAAACGGTATTCCAACTATCTCCCCAAGGCTAAAAACCCAGCACCTGGACAAGACCCAGTTTGTCAAACAGGCGGATGCCTTGATGCTAATTTATTTATTATCCGATGTCTACTCCTTGAAGACAAAATTAGCAAACTACAATTTTTATATACAAAGGACGCTGCATAAATCCTCCCTCTCCCCCTCTATTCATGCAATCATCGCCTGCATCTGCTCTGATTTGCAAAGGGCCTATAGCCTCTTTAACCTCTCTTTACGCATGGACATCAGCAATCTCTACAACAATACCAGGGAAGGGATTCACGGCGCCAGTTTAGGCGGAACCTGGCAGGCAGTAATCTTCGGCTTTGCCGGCGTAAGCATCAACAGGGAAAAACTATGCATAAATCCCAGGATGCCGCATAGTTGGAAAAAAATTGTTTTTTCTTTATTCTGGAAGGCCGATATGATACAATTGGAGTTAACTAATAACACCATCGGGGTAAAAGCAGTCTCTCCTAAGAAGAAAAAATTAGACTTGGGGATATTTGATAAAACTGCTTCCCTCCGGCCGAATAAGAAATACCTCTTCAAAAGAACCGGAGCTGTTCCGGCAGAAGAGTATCACTATTAACGATGAAAAAAAATAAATTAAGCATAGCGCATCTGCACTGGGGCTTCCCTCCTATAGTGGGAGGCGTAGAAACCCACCTTTCTATAATCCTGCCCCAGATGAAGAAGCTGGGACACCGGGTCAGCCTGCTTACCGGCACGACTGACGGGGCAAAAGCCAGATATAAATATAAAGGCGTAGATATATACCGCATCCCGATTATGGACCTC
>JAZDPH010000049.1:0-9449 GCA_043797735.1 Candidatus Omnitrophota bacterium
AAACACCCATTGCTGAGATGTCTCCGCTTACTCTTACGTTCTGCACTTCTGCGTATGCGGCGCAAGTTAAGCCCGCCACAAGCGCGAAGGCCAGAACTAATATTAAACGTTTACTCATTTTGTTAACCTCCTTTAGAGAAAATATACAATGAATTTCTTTAAACTATATTAACCGGGGCTAATAATAACCCCCGGTGAATTACCTTTATTTATATGTATATCACCGGATTTTGGCTGACTTCAGGACCGTTTAGTATTCACCTCCTTTTCGCCTATAATTAAAGTCATCTCCAGTGCTATAACCAAGTTATAATCTTTTTAACACGTAACCCGTTACTTGTCAAGCCTTTTTTATAAAAAAATGCTTCTTCACACTAATTTGCACGAATTTTTATCGAATTCACACGAATTCCCGCCTGCCGCAGGCAAATATTCGTGATAATTCGGCATTTTATTCGTGTGGATTCGTGTTAGATGTTTATCCCTCAACAACATTCTTAGCAACCACTGCCAATCCCAGCATCAGCCAAAACAACGCCGCTAAAGGCACGGAATAGAGATTTGTATCAAAAAGGCTGCTTACAAGGTAAGTAAAGATGCCGATATTCAGGCCGCAAAACCCGTAATAATAAAATCCTTCTTTATTAATTCGTCTTAAGAGGCGGAGCGACACCGCAAACAGAACCGCAATTATCAAAAGAAATGATGCCAAGCCCATCAGGCCTGTTTCAGCGGCAATCTGCAGAAGGCAATTGTGCGCGTATGAAATCCCTACTTCAACAGCGTAACTTTTAGGAGCCGGTTTAAATCTATTAAAGTTATACATAAATGTCCCCAAGCCTTGTCCTAATACCGGGGCATCAATGAACATATTATATCCGGTTCCCAATAAATAAGGCCTGTCGCAAAGAAGGACGATTCTTTTATCCTTAGTAAATAATGCGCTTATACGTTCTTTTGCCATATGGGGCCGCAAGGGCAGGAACAATAGAATAAATACAGCCAGCAGGGCAATGCCGGTAAGGGTTCTTTTTCTCCCAAGAAATACCCCTGCAAAGGGAATAACTAGTAATACTGCTACCCAGGCAGACCTGGTCGCTGCCAGAATCAGGCATATAAAAAGAACCGCCGACATAATAATTAGCATCCACCTTATCCACTTTTTCTTAAAACTCGCGAATGAAAAGCTAGCAACCAAAGGAAACAGGCTAACTACGTAACATGCAAAATCAGTAGGTGTGGTAAAGGGGCCGTTGATCCGGCCAATGATAACTTGTCCCCGCCCTCTGAAAAAATCAAAGTTCGTAAAATGCTGAAATAGCCCATCAATACCGACAAGGCTGACGGAGATTGTCAATACAACCAGTATGTTCCTTAAGAATTTAGCGTCAATAATTTCGGCGGCAATAAAGAAAATCAGGGCATACTCCAAAGTTTTAAATACGAAATGCCTGAAACTGATTGCGGGATTTGAACTAAAGAAAGAAGAAACTATGCAGATTAAAACATAAAATAAAACCGGTAAAGATAAAAAGTTATTCCGCAGCAGGCTGCTCATCCCCTCCCCGGAGGCGATTTTCTTTACCAGCCATGCCGTTATAGCTAAACCGGCAAAACTTTCAATCAAGGCAGTAGATACCGGGACATAGAAAGCAAGCGCATAAAGCGAAAACTCAGTTACCCTATTGCAATATTTTATTAATTTTGCCTTCAACATTAATGCGGGCTTTTAGTACAGGTACATATAAAATCGCTTGCTTTTTTCAAATTTCCGGCTGTAACGATAAAGTCCTCCGTTGTTATTCTGTTGTAAAACCTGTTGACCGGATTTATTCTTTGCGGAAGCAGGTTAAGCAGCCCTATTTTTTTTAGCCGCTGGTAAAAGCTGTGTTTTGGAGCCAACCGTAAGCCATAAATCCGGACAGCAGGAAAAATATCGAGTAATAATTTTTTAAGTTCGTCAACTTTGAACTCCTTGCAGTGGGCGGAATTTTTTTTGTAAGTCAGCGGCGATTTCATATTATGCTCTAAGTTCAAAGTTGAAAGATAAAACCGCCCCCCAGGGCTTAAAACCCTTTTTATTTCAGATAAATAAAGCATCAATTTATTTTCCGGTATATGCTCAATGACCTGGAATGAGCATATAATATCAAAAGAATTATCCTTGAATCCCAGGTTAGTTGCGTTCATACAGAGGAAACTCAAATTCGGGTGCCTGTATTTATTCTTTGCCTGCAAAATTACTTTTTCTTCATAATCTATGCCAACGGCCCTGGACGCAATCTTTGCTAAATAGAATGAACCGTACCCATCCCCGCAGCCTAATTCCAGGACCCGCTTTCCGGCCGAGTCGTTTCTTAAAAACTCGTAGGGCTTAAGGTGTTGTGCATAAAACTTCGCAGGGGCCTGCTCCGGAATTATTCTTGTTTCTTGTTTTGTGAGATTATTTTTCACCAATGAAGAACTTTTTTATTTCTTCCTGTATTCGCCTTATCTCTTCGGCGCTCAGGCCTGCCCTGCGGGCCACGGTTATTAATTTATCGGGCGGGATGATATCCTGCGGGGTGTGGCTGTCGGTATTTAAGATTAACTTTGCCCCTGTTTTTAAGGCGAGCATCGCTACGTGGCGGTTTGCGCTGCAGTGTCCCACGCGGGCGGTAATCTCAAGGAAAACGCCCCTTTTTTTTGCCCGCAGCACATCCTCTTTGCTGATATGGCCGGGGTGGGCTAAGATATCAATGTCCGCCTCTAATGCGGCGCTGTTTGTCCCTTTTAACAGCGGCTCAACCGGGCTTTCGCCGTGGGCAACGATAACCTTAATTCCCTTTTCCCTGGCATATTTTGCCAGGGTTTTATATTGCTGCGGCGGCAGATGGGTTAATTCAATCCCGGGCAGGATTTTTATTCCGGAGGACTCCGGCCAGTGTCGGCAAAATTCCAGTATCTGTTTAATGACTGCTGTGATGTTGCTGTAGTCAACGTGGTCGGTAATGGCAATCGCCTTGTATCCGGCAGACAGATAACGCACCGCTACTTCCGAAGGAAGCAGTACGCCGTCGCTGAGTAATGAATGAGCGTGTAAATTATACATAGTTAAATGCCCCTGGCAGGAATCGAACCTGCCGCGCGCAGTTTAGGAAACTGCTGCTCTATCCTTATGAGCTACAGGGGCGTAGTTTTTTATGTTCTTTAATATTTTATTAACGAATAAACCGGATAACTTTTTAGTTTTTCTATGCCCTTAAGAAAGGCCAGTTCAATCAGAAAGCCAATTCCTACGATTTCGGCTCCGGATTTTTTAATCAGTTCTGCTGCTGCCGAAACCGTGCCGCCGGTAGCCAGCAGGTCATCTATAATCAGGACCTTCTGTCCCGGTTTTACCGCGTCTTCATGCATCTCTAGAGTATCGGTCCCGTATTCTAAATCGTAAGTTACGGAATTGGCCTTGTAAGGCAGTTTGCCTTTTTTGCGCACAGGCACGAATCCTACTCCGAGCTTATAGGCAACAGCGCCCCCAAAGATAAACCCGCGGGCGTCAACGGCGACTACCGCGTCTATTTTCTTATCCTTAAATTTATCGGAAAGTTCGTTTATCGCTTCACTAAAAGCGGAATTATCCTGCAGCAAGGTAGTTATATCCTTAAAAATAATCCCCTTTTTTGGGAAGTCGGGAATATCCCTTATGTAATCCTTTAATTCAACCTGCGGGCTCATATCTCCTCCTCCTGTCTTTTTAAGAATGCCTTCAATTTTTTTAATGCCGATTCTTCAATTTGGCGCACGCGCTCCCGGGAAACCTTTATTTTTTTTGCCACCTCTGCCAGGGTATGCGGGGCGTTTTTGTCAAGGCCGAAGCGCAGATCAAGGATTTTTTTCTCCCTGGCGTTCATTAACCCCAAGAGGCTTGCCACCTTTTCCTTATCAAAGAGGTGTTTTATCCCGGCGTCGGGCGAGGCGGCATTTTCATCCATAATAAGGTCGGCGACATCTGTCTCCTTGTCTTCGCCGACCGGAGCGTCTAAAGAAGAGGTGGAGCTGGCGAGCCAAAAATGTATCTTCTCTATCTTATCCTTGGGTAAGCGCATTCTTTTTGCCACTTCGTTGTTGGTAGGGAGGCGTTTTATTTTTTGCGCCAATTGCTCCTTCGTTTTCTTCCATTTATTCATCAGTTCGTTCATATACACGGGGATGCGGATTATTTTGCCCTGGTCGGCTATCGAACGGGTTATCGCCTGCCTTATCCACCATGCCGCATAAGTAGAGAAACGATAGCCTTTATAGGGATTGAATTTATCCACCGCTTTCATCAGGCCCAGGTTGCCCTCTTCTATCAAATCCAAAAAGGGGATCCCCAGAAACATATACCGTTTGGCGATGCTAATCACCAGGCGCAGGTTAGAGCGAATCATTTTTTTTCTTGCCTGTTCATCGCCTTTTCTTAATTTCTTGCTTAAAGAAATCTCCTCTTCTGCTTTCAACAGCGGTATGTGCCTGATTTCCTTAAGATAGAGCCTTAGTGATTCCATAGTTCTAATGAATCGACATTTTACGATAGACGATGGAAGATGGACGAAAGACGATTTTTCGTCCGTCGTCTCTCATCCCTCGTCCTTCGTAACAGGTGGTTAAATGTTATTTCTTGCGTTCTCTCAAAACCGCCTGCGCTGCGGCCAAATTGGCGATTGGTACCCTAAAAGGGGAACAACTTACATAATCCATTCCCACCCGGTGGCAGAATTCAACCGAACGCGGCTCTCCGCCATGCTCTCCGCAGATGCCTACCTCCAGGTTCTTGCGCGCCTTGCGGCCGCGCTGGATGCCTATTTTTATCAACTCCCCTATGCCCTCCTGATCGATGCTCTGGAAGGGGTCGCCCGGCAGGATAGATTTTTCTAAGTAATCCGGCAGGAATCCGCCGATATCGTCGCGCGAGAAACCAAACCCCATCTGGGTCATATCATTGGTGCCAAACGAGAAGAATTGCGCCACTTCCGCCAATTTGTCAGCAACAAATGATGCACGCGGGATTTCAATCATTGTGCCGAACATATATTTGAGTTTCTTGAGGCCGTATTTTTTGAGCACCTCGTTATATACGACTTCGGTAATGGCAAACTGGTCTTTTAGTTCATTGACGTCGCAGACCACCGGGATCATAATTTCCGGATAAGGGTCTCTGCCCTTTTTAACCAATTCGGCTGCCGCCTCCAGTATTGCCTTAATCTGCATCCGGCTTATCTCCGGATAGGTTACGCCTAAGCGCACGCCGCGGTGCCCCATCATCGGGTTTGATTCATGCAGGCCGTCCGCGCGCCTGTTCAATTCATCCATTGAAATGTTCAGGTCACCTGCTAACTGCTCCAGTTTTGCCTGTTCACGCGGGACAAATTCATGCAGCGGCGGGTCAAGCAGCCGTATTACCACCGGAAACCCATCCATCGCCTCAAGCGTACCCTTGATATCTTTCTTAACGTAAGGGAATAATTCATCCAGCGCCTTTTGTCTTTCTGCCTCGGTTTTAGAGACAATCATTTTACGCAGATAAAAGAGCGGTTCCTCGGCGCCCTTGCCGTAAAACATATGTTCGGTCCTGAAAAGGCCGATACCCTCGGCGCCGAACTGCTTTGCCTTTTTGGCATCTTCCGGCGTGTCGGCGTTTGTGCGGATGCCTAATTTCTTTATCGATCCGCAGATTTTCAGGAAATCCATAAATAATTTATTTTCTTCCGTCGCATCCATCATCGGGAGCCTCTCTTCATAGACCAGGCCCTTTGTGCCGTTTAAGGTAACCCAGGCTCCTTCTTTCAGGATTTTACCGTCAACATGCAGTTCTTTCTTTTCGTATTCTACGCGTAGTTCGCTGCATCCGACGATACAGCATTTTCCCCAGCCGCGGGCAACCAGCGCCGCATGAGAGGTCATCCCGCCGCGGGCGGTAAGGATAGCCTGGGCGGCGCGCATGCCTTCAACGTCTTCGGGGTTAGTCTCTTCGCGCACCAGTATTACTTTTTTGCCCTGCTTTGCCCATTCTACTGCTTCATTTGAGGAAAATACGATCTGTCCGCTGGCCCCTCCCGGCCCTGCCGGCAGGCCTTTGGCTATCGGTTTAATTGCCTTTTCTGCCTTGGGGTCAATTACCGGATGCAGAAGTTCGTCTAACTGTTCCGGAGTTACGCGCAGAACCGCGGCCTTTTTATCGATTAGTTTCTCTTTGAACATATCCATTGCCATACGCAATGCCGCCGGGCCGTTTCGTTTTCCCACACGGCACTGCAGCATAAACAAACGGTCCTTCTCGATAGTAAACTCTATATCCTGCATATCGTGGTAATGTCTTTCAAGGCGTTTTTGTATATCAAAAAGCTCCTTATATATTTTTGGCATTGCCTTCTCAAGAATCACCAGGTCTTTATTATGTTCGGACTGCGAATAGGTGTTTATCGGCGCCGGGGTGCGGATGCCGGCTACGACGTCTTCGCCCTGCGCGTTAATCAGGTATTCCCCATAGAATTTATTTTCGCCGTTGCCGGGATTGCGGGTAAAGGCTACGCCGGTAGCAGAGTCTTCGCCCATATTACCGAAAACCATAGTCTGGACGTTTACCGCCGTACCCCATTCATCGGGTATGCCTTCAATCCTTCTGTAACTTACCGCGCGCTTGCCGTTCCATGAAGAAAAAACCGCGCCTATGCCGCCCCACAACTGTTCGTAGGGATCGTCCGGGAAGGAGATTTTCAACACTTCCTTTATTTTTTCCTTATAGAGGGCGCATAGTTTTTTAAGGTCGTCAACGGTTAAATCCGTGTCGGATTTATAACCCTTGTTTTTTTTCATTTCGTTCATTATCTTTTCCAGCTGTTTGCGTATGCCCTGTTCATCCTTGGGCTCTATGCCTGCGGCCTTTTCCATTACCACGTCGGAATACATAGTAATAAGCCTGCGGTATGCGTCGTAGGCGAAACGGCCGTTGCCGCCGCTTTGTTTGATCAGGCCGGCTATGGTATTGGCGGTCAGCCCGACGTTAAGCACCGTCTCCATCATTCCGGGCATTGATTTTCTGGCGCCGGAGCGCACCGAAACCAAGAGCGGGTTAAGCGGGTCGCCAAACTTCCTCTCCATCAGTTTCTCAACTTTTTCCAGGGCTTTCTTGGCCTCTTCCTTTAAACCCGCGGGATAAGTTTTAGTATTTTTATAGTAATAAATGCAGGCCTCTGTGGTTATGGTGAATCCCGGGGGCACCGGAAGGCGCAGGTTTTTATGCCCGGCCATTTCGGCAAGGTTTGCCCCTTTGCCGCCTAAAAGATTTTTCATGCTTTCGTTTCCGTCTGCCTTGCCCCCGCCGAAGAAGTAAACGTATTTTTTTGCCATTACTTTTAAAACCCGTCCTTTCTTTTAAGGATAAGGTTTAGGATAAGGTTTAGGTTTTTCTTAACCTTAACCTTATCCTCATCCTAAACCTAACTTATTCTCCAGATGTTCTCTCAATTGGTCAATGTTTACGCGTTCTTGTAGCATGCTATCCCTGTCGCGTACCGTCACTTGTCTGTCCTCCAGCGACTGGACATCTACGGTGATGCAGTAAAGAGTTCCCACCTCATCCTGCCTGCGGTATAGTTTTCCGATGGCGCCGGTATCATCATATACTGTAACAAAAGCCTTCTTTAAATCTCCGGCTATTCTTTTTGCCAACTCCACAATCTCCGGCCGGTTCCTTAAGAGCGGCAATACCGCCGCTTTCACCGGGGCCAACTCCTTATACAGCTTTAACACTACGCGTAAATCATCCTTGACTTTTTCTTCATGATAGGCATCGGTTAAAAATGCCAATACGCTCCTATCCACCCCGCCGGAAGGCTCGATGATATATGGATAGAATCTCTCCTTGGCGGCATCGTCAAAATACCTTAAGTCCCTGCCGCTTGCCTCTGCCTGCGCTTTTAAATCAAAGTCAGTGCGGTTAGCAACGCCTTCCAGCTCCGACCAGCCAAACGGAAAATTATATTCTATATCCGTGCAAGCCCTGGCATAATGGGCAAGTTCGTTTTGCTCGTGCGGACGCCTCCGTAGGTTCTCTTTCTTGGCCCCCAACGCTAAATACCAGTTATACCGTTCTTCTACCCAGTATTCGAAAGATTTATCCGCCTCCTCAGCCCTGACAAAATACTCCAGCTCCATCTGTTCAAATTCGCGGGTGCGGAAGGTAAAGTTTCCCGGGGTAATTTCGTTACGGAAACTCTTGCCGATCTGTGCTAAGCCAAAGGGGAGTTTCGGGTGTTTTGAGTTTAGGATATTGGTAAAGTTAACGAACATGCCCTGTGCAGTCTCCGGGCGCAGGTAGACTTTTTGCGCTGTTTCCTCTACCGGGCCAAAAAGTGTCTCAAGCATTAAATTCGCTGACATAGATTCTTCGGGAAGTGGGTTGCCGCAGTTTGGACAAGGTAGTTTAGCTACCCCGTCTCGAGAACAGGCTATTCTGCCAACATAAGTCTTAAAATCAAATTCAACGCCTTTAAATTTATGATGCAAATCAGCTATCCATGAAATAGTTACCTCCGGTTCTTTTACTAAACTTAAATTAGGGGCTAATTTTTTGCCTTCAGTTTTAGCCCATTTTAACATATAAGAACTATCTTTATCGCCTGTCATTGTTTCTCTGAGCGATGTAAACCATGGACTATTCCATATTTCATCCCAGATTCTGTCATATTTGAAAAATTGAAAACAGGCAGGACATTTTATAAACGGATCATTAAATTTCTTAAGGTGACCCGATGCCTCCCAAACCTTAGGGTGCATCAGGATGGCCGCGTCCATACCGAAAACATCATTTCTTTCATGGACGCAGGAACGCCACCAGGCGCTTTTTAGGTTATTCTTTAACTCAACGCCGTAAGGGCCATAGTCCCAGGTATTGGCAAGCCCGCCATAAATGTCGGATGAGGCAAAGATAAACCCCCTGCGCTTGCAGAGCGAAACCACCTTTTCCATCAAATCATTAGCCATAGTCCTTTATTTTTACGCAACTTGAGCAAAAAGTCAAGACAATTCACAAAAAGCGATTTGTCTTGATCCTGAGGCGTTCCTCCGCCGACCCATTGGAACGCCGAAGGATCCTCGGGTCAATCGCGAGGCGATTTATCTTGATCCTGAGGCGCTCTTCCTCCAACTCATTGAAGCGCCGAAGGATCCCCCTCCAGCGTCGGCCATGGTTTGTTTTCGCCGCACCGCTTGCTTTTCCCCTGCGAGGAAAAGCTGCGCTCGGGAGTCGGCTTTCGCTCTTGCCTATAATTTATAGCGGGCAATCCGTACCCGCGAAAGCCTCCTACGTGCGGCTCAAATCAAACCAAGGCAGACGCCGCCAGCCGCTAAGCCTCTCCTAGGTCGTGGATAGCTGGTTTTCGTATTCTGCTGCGGGGACTGTTCGCGTGCATTAGAAATTTTTCGGCAAA
>JAZDPH010000057.1:0-59912 GCA_043797735.1 Candidatus Omnitrophota bacterium
TCTATAACCAACTTTTGTCATTGCGAGCGACCGCAGGGAGCGAAGCAATCCCAAACTTATCGACGAGATTGCTTCGTCAGCCGTCTTCGACGGCTTCCTCGCAATGACGGATAATGGTATTGCGACACAGTCTGAATGACAATGTTTCAGTAATCTCCCAATGGTTATTTGCGCAAAGTGCGCTCTTTCAATAAAAGGGTATAGCCCAGCCCTCCGGCGCCCTTTATTTTAAGGGGCAGCCGTAACTTATCTTTGCTGATCCAGATATCGAATTTATAAGGGTCGCTGGTAAAGTGATAGGCCTGGAATTTCCCTGCCGGGACCTCAATCTCCTCCTCGGAAATTAACTTTACCGTAAACTTCTGCGGAAAGCAAAATACCATGCTCCAGCCGATATAAAGCTCTTTTATGCTGCGCAGGTAAAAAGGAAGGATTACGGCATTGTAAATAGGCCCGCCTGCCTTAAGGATCTGTTCCTGGGCTCCCTTACCTTTTAATTTCCTTATTATAATAGAAAAGTTATCCTGGTCATATTCCTCAACGATATTTTCCTTTAGCGGCCACATAGAGATATCGCGCTCCACCCTTAAGGGCAAGAGGCTCTCCGGAGAACTGTAAATAGTCTCGGTATCCTTAAAATTTAAGACCTGCGTAGTAAAAGTAGCCAATTTCATCTTCTTGCCCAGGAAGTTAACTATGCCCAAATCATTATACTCCGCGCTCCCGGCCGGTTTTATCTGGTAAACAATTCTTTCTCCGCTGAAGTCTTCGCCGTTAATATTTTCTGCCGGGCCCCTGATTTTGCGCCAGGGCCAGAAATAAACCGCCGTTAAAACGGCTGTAAAAACCAGCGCGCAGATTAAGATCTTTTTTATCATGTTTTTTATTTTGACCCCTGAAAAACTATTATTTTGCACGAATTTCCACAAATAGAAACCGAATTCTCACGAATTTATTCGTGCCAATTCGACAAAAATTCGTGTATATTTGTGTTAGAAAGACTTTTTCAATGCTCTCTTATTATCCCTGCGCTTCCATTTTAAAAAAGACAAGGTAATAAAATAAAAGGCCATCGCGCAGGCCAGGCCCAGAACAACGCTCCCTACAAAGAGGGGATAATAGAAACTAAATATGTTGTGGCGGTTAAAGCTCTTAAACATCTGCCAGTTCATTACCGGATAGCCGCCGTTTAATAAGAGCCTTCCGATGCTGTAGCCGGCCCAGGTGATAAGGGGCAAGGTCGGCGGAAGAGAGATGTTGGTGCCCACGACTATGGCGATCTTATTGGCCCGGGGGATCATCAGCGCAAAGAGGACCACTAACAAGGTATGAAATCCGTATAGCGGAAGGATAGCGATAAAGACCCCGAGGGATACGCCGAGGGCGATATCATGAGGCGTGGTATTACTCTTTAATAAATGCAGTATGCGCTCTTTTAATTTTTTCATCGGGGGGATTCTTTTTCCTGCTCGGACAGCGGGGCAGGCTTTATCTCCCAGGAGGCCAGGCTATCCTTATTATCAAGATAAAGATAAATCATATCCGAAGAAAAATACTCGGTAGGATGGCGGTAAATAAGAACTTCTCCTGCCGCGGGGCCGCCCTCTTTGGCGCGGAAAAATACCGGTTCGCCATAATACGAGATGATCTCCTGCCTGCCGGCGCCTTCTTTTAAGCGCCCATCCTTTAAATCCGCTTCTAATTTCTTATAGAGGCGCTCTTTTTGCTTTAGATGCTTGCCCATCCGGGCGCGGTTACCCCCCAGGTTCTCTAAGTTCGCCAGCGGCTCATAGCCGGGGAGAAGAGCGCAGCCCTGTAAAACAAAGATTAAGAAACAAATACTTATCAGCGCCTTGAGCTTCATCTTATAGATAATTGAGCAGTGTGCACATAATTCCTTCAGGCCTTGCGTCTTACGGCTAGGGTTACGATGCCCGTTTCGGTTGTCGGTTATGGTTACGGCTAAAAATTGTCTTAACCGAATACCTTAGCCGATAGACGATACGGGCTTCGTAGCCGTAACCGAATACCGTAACCCAATTATGCACACCCCTCAGATAATTAAGCCAGGGCTTTATTTATGGCTTCCAGGATGGCGTCTTTGGTAACGGGCTTTGCCAGGACATAGTGCTTGCCGCATTTCTCGCTGGTGGCAATCTCTTCCTTGGTAACAACTCCCGTTAGAAATATTATGGGGATACTGGCTGTGGAGGGGGTTTGTGAAAGTTCTCCGGCTATGTCATCGCCTGTTTTGTCGGGGAGAAGGATATCTAAAATTATCAGGTCCGGAATCTCTTGTTTGGCTAGCTCTAAGGCTTCTACGCCTCTGCCGGTAGAGATAACCTCAAATTCAGCGCGTTCAAGTATATTAGAAAGACGCTCTAATACCTCTGGTTCGTCGTCTACTATCAATATCTTTTTTTTAGACTCTGCCATCACCTGCCACGATATCACCGATTATTTTGGCTGTCAAGCAATTTATTGGTGGAGTTCGTCATTGCGAGGAGGGCGAAGCCCGACGAAGCAATCTCAAAAAAAGAGATTGCTTCGCTCCCTTCGGTCGCTCGCAATGACAATTCCGTAAGAAATCTCCTATTTCCTTATATCCCTGGCTAAAATGATCGCTTCGGCAACTTCGCGCATGGCCTTTCGTTTATCCATGCTCTGTTTTTGGATCAGGCGGTATGCCTCAGAAGGCAATATGTTTGCCTCCTGCGAAAGGATATCTTTTGCCCGCTCGATAAGTTTGCGGGTAGTCAATGCCTCCTCAGCGCTCCTGGCCCTCAAATCCAGTTCCGCATTGAGAATGGCAATCGCCGCCTGGTTGGCAAGGGCAGCCAGCAGGCCCAACTCATGCCTTGTGAATTTATGCCTCTTGGAAGTATAACAGTTCAGCACGCCGATTACCCGCCCCTTTACGCTCATCGGGACGCTGGCCAAGGAGCAAAGCCTCTCTTTCTTTGCGATATCCCTGCTTAGGTAACGGGGATCTTGCCTGACATCGTCAATGCATATCGCTTTATTGCCGCGGGCAACCTCGCCGGCAATGCCTTCGCCCAGCTTGATATTCGGTTTTTTATTATACCGTTCGGAGATAGACTGCGTCGCCCGCACCACCAGCTCCTTTGCGTCGGCATCCAGGAGCATCAGCGATGAAATCTTGGAGTTCATTATCTCGGCGGTAACCTGCACGATTAAACGCAGGAGTTCATCCAGATACAAACCGGAGGTAATCAGGCCGGCGATCTTTGAAAGCGCCTCAATCTGCTTCAGGTAAAGCTTATATCCCTTCTTTGACTTCGGCATAAATCACTATAATATAGGCAGATATTTATCTATCTCGTATTGGGTGACCTGCGCCTTGTATTCATCCCATTCCAGTTTCTTATTGCGGATGAAAAAATTAAAAAGCTCATCCCCCAGCGCCTTTTTGACCAGCTCCGACTTCTCGGTTACCTTTATTGCCTCCAATAGATCCTCCGGCAGAGAATTAATCTTGGCGCGCGCCCTCTCCTCGTCCGTCATCCTATAGATATTATCGTTTGCCGGCTCCGGCAGGCCGTAGCGCTTCTCTATGCCCTCTAAGCCCGCCGCCAGCATCACTGAAAACGCTAAATACGGATTACAGGCCGGATCCGGCGCCCGGTATTCAACGCGCGTGGACTTCTCTTTGCCGGGTTTATACATCGGAACCCTTATTAGGGCCGAGCGGTTCATCTGGGCCCAGCAGATATAAACCGGGGCCTCATAACCGGGGACAAGGCGCTTGTAGGAGTTAACCCATTGATTAGTAACCGATGTTATCTCGCAGGCATGCTTCAATAATCCGGCGATAAATTGCCTGGCAACTTTTGAAAGATGGTATTTTTCTTTCTTTTCAAAGAAAGCGTTTCTCTTCCCCTTGAATAACGACTGGTGCGTGTGCATCCCGGAGCCGTTTATCCCGTATACCGGTTTGGGCATAAAAGTAGCATGCAGCCCTTTGCCCTGGGCAATTTCTTTGGCCACCAGCCGATAGGTCATCACATGGTCGGCCATGGAAAGCGCGTCGGCATAGCGTAAATCTATCTCGTGCTGGCTGGAGGCGACCTCATGATGGCTGTATTCCACCACAATCCCCAGGCCTTCCAGGGCGCTGACGGTTTCGTTGCGCACATTCTGGGCGACATCCAGCGGGGTTAAGTCAAAATAACCCCCCTTATCCAGTACAATGGTATTCTTGGGGTTATTAAAATAAAAATATTCCAGTTCCGGCCCCACGTAATAAGTAAAACCCATTTTCTTTGCGCGCTGGAGGTTTTTCTTCAGCACATAGCGCGGGTCAGCCGCAAAGGGTTTTCCGTCGGGCATATAAATATCGCAGAACATCCTTGCCACCGGCTGATCCTTTGATTCCCACGGCAGTATGGCAAATGTCTCCGGGTCAGGCCGGGCAATCATATCCGATTCTTCGATACGGGCAAAGCCCTCGATGGAGGAGCCGTCAAAACCCATCCCGTCGCCTATCGCCCGCGGCAGCTCATCCACGGTTATGGTAAAGCCCTTCAATAACCCTAAGACGTCGGTAAACCACAGGCGGATATACCTTACCTTGTGCTTCTTCACCAACTTTATTACATCGGATTTTGTTTTGGGTTTCATAATTTCACTCCTTAAATGACCCACGCCTCATAAGATGTGCTAAAATTCTGTTCCATAATTTTAGCACATTCGGCGGGGTAAGTTCGGCCAACGACTTAGCTTCACTCATCGTTCGCTAAGTCGTGGCCTCACTTATAAATCTCGCTATTCTCAAAAACGCCTCCTTCAGGTCCTGATAACTGGAGGCATAAGATATGCGGATATAATCGCTAAATTGACTTCCGAAGGCGCTGCCCGGGACAACCGCGACCTTTTCCTTCTTAAGCAGCCTCTCTGCAAACTTAACGCAGTCAAGCCCTGTCTTTTTTATGCAGGGGAATACGTAAAATGCCCCGTCGGGCCTGACGCATTCAAGCCCCAGCTTCTCCAGTTCCTGCAGGACGAACTCCCTGCGCCTTCTATATTCCCTCTTCATCTCTTCCACCGGTTTCCCCCCCGAATGCAGCGCTTCGCATGCGGCCATCTGGGAGGTTATCGCTACGCACATAATCGTATATTGATGGATTTTAGTCATCGCCGCGATAATTTGCTTTGGCCCGCAGGCAAACCCCACGCGCCATCCGGTCATCGCATACGATTTGGAAAAACCGTTAAGATAAACCGTATTTTCTTTTGCCCCGCCCAGAGTGGAAAAAGGCGTATGCTCAAAATCATAAGTAAGGTCCCCATAAATTTCGTCGGAGATACAGAGTACCTTACGCCTGGCGAGGGCCTTCTTTAATTCTGTAAGTTCTTTCCTGGTATAAGATATGCCTGTGGGATTTGCGGGGTAATTCAGGATCAGCGCCTTTGTGCCTCCGGTGATATTCTTCTCCAAATTATCCGGCGTAAGCTTAAAACCGTCTTTACCCGTTTGGATATATACCGGTTTAGCCCCTGCCAGCTCCGCAACCGGGCCGTAGGAGACATAACCCGGCTGGGGGACAAGGATTTTATCCTGCGGGTTTACTATCGCGCGCAGGCAGAGGTCCAGCGCCTCGCTTACCCCCACGGTAACGAGAATCTCTTCATCCGGGCAGTAATCCAGGCCGTATCTATTCTTTAAAAAACGGCTTATCCCTAAGCGCAGTTTATAAAGGCCTTTATTGGAGGTATAAGATGTAAACCCCTGCTCTAAAGAATAGATTCCCGCCTCGCGGATGGGCCAGGGAGTTACAAAATCCGGCTCCCCTACCCCTAAAGAGATAACATCCTCCATGCCGAGCACCAAATCAAAGAATGCCCGAATGCCGGAGGGCTGCATCTGTTGGACTTTATTAGAAATAATATTATTCATAATATAAAAAGGTTGAGGATAAGGATAAGGTTTAGGTTAAGGTTTAGCAAACTTATCCTTAACCTTATCCTCAACCTTAACCTTTAATACGATATAGCTATCCTCTTCTGCTCTTTTCTGTGCCTCAAAATAACCCCGTCTTCCTTGTATTTTTTTAATAAAATATGCGTTACCGTTCCGCGCACGTTCTCCAGGCAGGCAAGTTTCTCCGTCACGAAGTTGGAGACCGCGTTGATATTTTTGCCCTCTACCACCACCAGCAGGTCGTAGGCCCCGGAAATCAGGTAACAGCTGGTAACCTCCGGAAAGGAATATATGCGTTCGGCGATTTTATCGAAACCGACGTCCTTTTGAGGGATGATATTTACCTCTATTAACGCCCGCACGCCCGAATCCTCTTCCCTTATTAAATCCCTGTTAATTACCGCCTTATATTTAAGTATGGCGCCCTGTTTCTCGTATCTTTTTATTGCCGACCTTACCTCACCGGGTTTCTTCTTGAGCATCCTGGCAATCTCTTCCGGAGTAGCGCGCGCGTCTTTTTCCAGTATCTCCAGTATCTCATCCATTTTTACCTCCATTTATTTAAGCCGGGCAGATTTGCGGGCCTTTGCGTTTATGTTCACTCTGCCTGATTGCCTTCTTTACCATTTCAACTTTTTTTCTGGCAGAGGCCTGCCTTTTCTTCTTATCAATCCTCTCTAAGATATCGTCTAACTCCTTATAAGTTATGCCCATCTCCCCTTCATCGGTCTGGCCAGGCCAGAGGCCTGCGCTGGGGGCTTTTTCTATAATCTGACAAGGGAGATTAAGCTGCTGCGCAAGTTTTTTTACATCTTTTTTTAACAAGCCGCCCAAAGGCAGGATGTCTACTCCTCCGTCGCCGTATTTGGAAAAATACCCCATCATCAACTCCGACTTGTTGCCTGTGCCGCAGACCAGATAATTAAGCTTATTGGCGAAATAATACAGGGCGATCATGCGCAGGCGCGGTTTAAGGTTGTGGACAGAGAGGCCCTCTGCCTTAGGCAGGATTTTAATTAAATTGTCGTAAATGGGCCCCAGATCTACTGTTTTGGCTCTGATTTTGAGTTTTCTGGCAACTGTTTCGGCATCCTTTAAGTCGCGGCTGTGGCTGTGGCAGGGTAAAATCAGGCTCAGGAGCCTGTTTTTTCCCAGCGCCTCCTTTGCCAGGGCGGCAGTTACCGAAGAATCCAGGCCCCCGGAAAGCCCCATCACAACACCCTTTGCCCCGGACTGTTTAACCTGAACCCTAATCCATCGGACAATTCTTTTTCTCATCAGAAAAGTTATTAAAAATTGCTGTTTTTATAATATCACATTTCCCTTTTATTGCAAGCCCTCTATTGCCGCCTGGGCGACGTTAGTAAGGTGGTCTCCGATTTTTTCAAAATTGCTGATGGTATCCAAAAATACCACCCCCGAAAGGACATTGCACTCGCCCCTCTCCAGGCGCCTCATATGGCTATCCTTTAACCTGTCCCTGATGGCGTTAATCTGGCACTCTTGCTCCAGGACAATCTTTGCCTCGTCTAAGTTATTAAAGCTCAAAGCATTAATGGCGCAGGCAATCATTTTGTTTATCTCCTGGTACATATTCTTTAGTTCTTCAAGGGCCGAAGCCGAGAAAAGCATCCTGCGGTCTATTTTCTGCTGGGCAAGGTCCCTTAAATTTTCCGCATGGTCGCCTATTCTCTCCACATCGTTAATCGCATGTATCAGCGGCGGGATTTTCCTTGATTCCCTTTCGCTTAGTTCATACTGCATTAACTCCACCAGGTAATTAGTGATTGCCTCGCGCAGGGAATCAACCGCCTCTTCCCGGCGGGTTATCTTCTCCAGCGACCTCTGGCTATTCTCAAGAAAACTACTCATTGCCTGCGCCACCATTTTCTGAGTCAAGCCGAGCGTCCTTACTATCTCCTTAACTGCGGCCTCTATGGCAATGGGGGGAGTATTCAATAAGTGGCGCTCTAAATATTTCGGGAGATACTCTACTTCCTCTTCCTCTTCCCCCTTAACTATCTTGGTAAGAAAATCAGCAAAGGGCCGGATAAAAGGGAGAAAAATAAAAGCATTTATAACATTAAATAAGGTGTGGGCGTTGGCGATCTGGCGGGGAATGTTCAATGAGGTAAAGGTAACCAACCGCCCAAAGAATCCAAGAAAGGGCAGAAAAATAATACTGCCTGCGATATTAAAAACTATGTGCGCTGCTGCCGCTCTTCTTGCGGAAATACCGGTGCCGATGGAAGCGATTAATGCCGTCACACAGGTGCCGATGTTACAGCCTAAAATTAAAGGCAGCGCTCCCCTTAAATCAAGCAAGCCCGCCATGGATAAACTAAGGACCATGCCGGTGGTAACAGAACTGCTTTGGAATATGGCGGTTACCATTGCCCCGGCTAATATCCCCAGCAGAGGATTGTTGCTGAAACTTAACAATATATTATTAAAAACAGGATATTGCCCCAGAGGCTTGACTACGCTGGTCAATATGCTCAAGCCCAAAAAAAGTATGCCAAACCCCAAAAGGAACTCTCCAATATGTTTGTGTATTTTTCTTCTGCTGATTATTATTATTAACACGCCTACTCCGATAATCGGCAAGGCATAAGTGGTAAGTTTAAAGGCGATTAACTGCGCGGTAATTGTGGTGCCGATATTGGCGCCTAAGATAACGCCCAACGCCTGCAGCAGCGTCATTAAACCTGCGTTAACAAACCCTATAACCATTACCGTGGTAGCCGAAGATGACTGAACTAAGCTGGTTATCCCCGCTCCGACTGCCACCCCCCTTAACGGCCCGCCGGTAAGGCTGTGCAGGATCCTGCGCATTCTTTCCCCGCAGGCTTTATGCAGGCCCTCGCTCATCTCCCAGATGCCGTAAATAAATAAACCCAATCCCCCCACCAGGCCGAAAATTATCTCCTTAAGCATATCCTCTCCCCCTGCAGGCATTGACGCAGACTCCGCAGATATATTGGTCTACCATGCGCTTTTTTTGAAACTCATTTAATTTTTCAAAACATTTAACGTAGTCAAATTCTAAAAACTCCTCTTTTATCGCCCCGGCAGGGCAGGCCTTAATACACAGCCGGCACTCTCCGCAGCCGCCGCCCTTTAAGGATTTATCCGCTTTAAGGGGCATATCAGTAAGTATAGAAACCAGGCGAAACTGGCTGCCGAACTCTTTATTTACCAATAAATTGTTCCTTCCAATCCAGCCCAGGCCGGCAGAGACGGCTATTTTTTTGTGCGAAAGGTGCCCCCTGTGATTCTCCCAGTCCAGGATTAACGAAGCCGGTATTGCCAGGGCAGCAAAGCCTTTTCTTTGGATAAAACCTGCTGCCCTAAGCGCCAACTGGTCTAAGAAAAAATTAACCGTGCGATAGTGATGAAAGTACAGCCGCGTCGGCTCCTCGGTTATCTCCTCCAGTATAGCGCCGGATACATTTATGCCCAGAGAGATCCCCCAGTCAAGCCTTTTTAAAGTCTCCTGCGAGAGCTTGAATTCTTTTCTTATTTCTTTTATATCGGCAACGCCGAATAAATCCGCGCCGCCCTCAACGCAGAATTTCTTAAGCGCAAGGTAATTCTTTTCATCTTTCCCCATACTCCCCCTTACTGCCCCCTCCTACCCCTTACTACCCCTTAAACTTGAGTTTTTATCTTCTTTAGATACACCATTAATATAGAAATTGCCGCCGGAGTAACCCCGGAAATCCTTGAGGCCTGGCCCAAAACCAGCGGCCGCAAGGCGGTTAATTTTTCCTTAATCTCCCGCGAAAGCCCGCAGATGCCGGAGTAATCCAGCTCCGGAGGAAGTTTTATCTTTTCCAGGTGCCTGAAACTCTCAACCTGCTTTTTCTGCCTCTGGATAAAACCGGAATATTTTATTTCGGTCTCAATTAACGCTAATTCCCCCCTCACCCCTTCCCTCTCCCCTTTGGGGAGAGGGAAGGGGTGAGGGAAATGTGCGTTAGATTTGCGGAAATCTACGTTTAAAAGTATTTGCTCTATATCTTTCAGATGTATCTCGGGCCTCTTTAACAGTTCCTCCAGGGTAACCGCCTTGCTTATCGGAGAGCTCCCCAGGCGGCAAAGCCCTTCATTGAGAGCAGGGCTGGGCTTTAGGCGACTGGACTTTAAAAAAACAATTGCTTTACTTAGCGCCTCGGACTTGTTAATTATTTTCTGGTAATCTTTCCTGCTAAGCAAGCCTAAATCATAGCCGATTTTCCCCAGGCGCAGGTCAGCGTTGTCCTCGCGTAAGATCAACCTGTATTCCACCCGCGAAGTAAACATCCGGTATGGTTCAAGAGTTCCCTTGGTAGTTAAATCATCAATGAGCACTCCGATATAACCGGTGGAGCGGTCTAACACAAGCGGCTCTCTGCCCTTAAGGCGCAAGGATGCGTTAATGCCGGCAACCAGGCCCTGCGCTGCCGCCTCTTCATAACCGGTTGTGCCGTTTACCTGCCCGGCAAAGTATAAATTCCTGATTGATTTTGCCTCTAAGCTCGGATTTAACTGCCTCGGTTCAATAACCTCATGCTCTATGCCGTAACCGAAACGGATTACCCTGGCCCTCTCCAGGCCCTTTATGGAGTGTAATATTTTAAGCTGCGCCTCTTCAGGCAGGCTGGTAGACAGGCCGTTAGGATAAATTGCTCGGCTATTTTGCCCTTGCGGCTCTAAAAATATCTGATGCCGCTCTCTGCCGCCGAATTTGACCACTTTATCCTCTATGGATGGACAATACCTGACGCCCGTGGCGGTAATTGCCCCGGCGTAAAGCGGAGAGTAGCGCAAATTATCCCTGATAATTTTGTGCGTGTCTTTATTAGTATAGGCAATGTAACAAGGGGCCTGCCTGCCGGTTAATTTCTTTGAAAAAAAGGAGAATGCCCTCGGCGGGTTATCCCCCTGCTGGATAAGCAGGCCGGAAAAATCTATACTCTCTTTGTCCAGCCGCGGGCAGGTCCCGGTTTTAAACCGTAAAGTTTCAAAACCCAGCTCCTTTAGATTCTGCGCCAGGAAACAAGAGGCCGGCTCATTGATGCGGCCGCCGCTAAAATTTTTTAATCCCACGTGTATCAGGCCGTTGAGGAAGGTCCCCGCGCAGACAACCACAACCCCGGCGTTAATTTCTTCTCCGCTGGATGTAATTATTCCCTTTACTGTGCTATCCTCCACCGCCATACTCTTGACTTCGGCCTCTTTGACAACAAGGTTCTTCTGGCCGGTAATCAGCCTCTTCATATAGCGGCGGTAGCTGTCCATATCTATCTGCGCGCGCGAAGATTGCACCGCAGCGCCCTTAGAGGCGTTGAGCATCCTAAATTGCATGCCGCAGGCATCGGCTGCCCGGGCCATTACTCCGCCAAGGGCGTCTATCTCCTTAACCAGCTGGCCCTTGCCGACGCCGCCTATGGCCGGGTTACAGCTCATCGCCCCGATATTATCCCTGTTTAAAGTCAGAAGCAGCGCCTTATACCCCATACGGGCCGAGGCAGAAGCCGCCTCAATGCCGGCATGCCCGGCGCCGATGACTATGACGTCATAATAATTCATATTAAGTTAATGCATCTTACGAAGGATGATAGATGAAGGACGAGGGACGATAGATGATAAATAAAAAATGATTAAGATACTGATTATTTGCTTTCTAACACTTGGAGAAACCGCAGGCGTGGCATTTCATACAGCCTTCTTCATGGCGTAATGCCCCGCCGCAATCCGGGCAGACCCCTACGATATTCCCGTGGTGGCTAAAGCTAACAACCCCTTTATCGTTGCTATCGCTGTAGGAATGCTTCATCGCCAGCGGCGTATTTTCCAGAGGCGCGGCTGCCGTCTCGTTATTAATAAGCCTTGTTTCAACAACGCGGGCAATAGCGTCCGCGCAGGAGAATATCCTTTTGCCCTTTTCCCAGGAAGGACTGGGGCAGCGGATATTGCGTAACTGCTCAATAATAGACTTTACCTCTATCCCGGAACGAAAACCCAGAGAGACCAGGCGCCCGATTGCCTCCAGCTGGGAGGCAGCGCACCCTCCGGCCTTGCCCATTTGCGTAAAAAGCTCAAACGGCCTTTGTTTCTCGTCCACATTTATGGTAACGTAAAGATTCCCGCAGCCGGTGGAGACCTTTGTGGTTGTGCCGATAATGACCTCCGGCCGCGGCCGGGGGGCAATCTCTTCTTTTGCCTCCGGTGTTTTTCTTTCTTCTTTTTTATCGGGATTACCTGTATTTAAAACCTGCACCTCTCGGCTCTTATCGCGATAAATGGTTATACCCTTGCAGTCCAGCTCGTATGCCAGAAGATATGCCTTCCTTACCTCCTCTACGCCCGCATCGCTGGGGAAATTTATGGTCTTGGAGGTGGCGTTGTGGACAAATTTTTGAAAGGCCGCCTGCATACGCACGTGCCACTCCGGAGAGATATCATGGGAGGTAACAAATACCCTCCTTACCTCAGCCGGGATTTCCTTGATCTCCTGAATGGAAGAACTCTCGGCAATCTTCTCCATCAACTTCCTGCTATAGAAACCCTGCTCCTTGGCGGCCTCCTCAAATAGCGGGTCAACCTCAACCAGTTTATCGTTATCCATCACCCTGCGATAGTAAGAGATGGCAAACAGCGGTTCGATTCCCGACGAACAGGGGCCGGCAATTATGCTGATGGTGCCGGTGGGGGCGATAGTAGTGAGGGTGGCGTTGCGCATCTTTATGGAACTTTCTTTTTTATCGTAAATGCTGCCGGTAAAAGCCGGAAATGCCCCTTTAGCGCTGCCCAGTTCCATCGACTTCTTGGTTGCCTCTGTTAAAATAAAAGACATTACCTTCTCTGCCAAGACAACCGCCTCTTCGCTGTTATAGGCGATGTTGAGACGAATCAGTAAACTTGCCCAACCCATAACCCCTAAGCCAATCTTGCGCGTTAATTTCGTAGCCTCCTCTATTTTCGGCATGGGGAATTTATTCACATCAATAAGGTTATCCAGGAAATGCACGGCAGAATGCACTACTTCGCCAAGCCTCTTCCAGTCAATCTCGCTGCCGCCGGAGCCTTTTTTATGCATCTGCGAAAGATTTATGGAGCCCAAGTCGCAGCTTTCATAGGGCAGGAGAATCTGTTCACCGCATTGGTGAGTTACTAACCCATTAACGATCATAGAATGGGTAGCAGGCTCAGTCAAATCGTATACATTACGCATGCCAACTTCGTCCACTGATACAATCTTATCAAAGAGCTTTTCTTCTCTGAAACCTTTAAATCTAACGCTATTTAACCGTGCTTGTTTACGCTTTATAAGAAACCCTATTTCTTTTCTAAATCTTTCGCGGCTAGCGCCAAAAATGCCCAATTCATATAGATTCCCATCCGATATATAGGTTTTTCTTTCCCCCGCTTTATTTATATATTCAAACATTCCTTTTCTGGCAGGCCTGCTTCGGTCAAGTAATGTGCTTTTTATGCCTAAATTCAATAATAAAAGCTGTGTCTGCTGCAACAACTTTTTGCTTTTTGATGTTAAGGCAAGCCATGAGCTGTTGCTTTTGGGATTATCCCTAACACAGCCGTCTGTAGAAAATAGGCCTTGCAAGAAGCCAATTACTGCCTGCTCTGGAGCAGTCAATATACTCTGCGGAACTTCTTTATTTTGAGACCTTACAACCTTAACGCCAAGGGCTTTAAAAAAATCGACTATTTGCCTGCTGGAATACCCCAACTGAAAAACATCCCTTTCTCTTAGCGCGCCCTTAACTTTATATTGAGCTATCCTATCCATGAAAGGCTTTATATACTTGAGCCCTTCTATATCTTTTCTCCCAAATGAAAAGGCTACGCAACAATGCTTATCATCCCTTATCCATCCATCGCCGATAAGCCACCCTAAGACTATCCCTAATTCTTTTGTCCACTCTAAAGGAAAATCAAATTTATACACTCTTCCATTTCTCCCTACAACATTGTTTGGTTTTACTACAGGCAGCCTTTTGTCAGAATTAAAATGCCCTTTTGCAGATTGGATTAAAATTTCTTCGCCTATCTTAATATTTTTAAGGGGAATAA
Source organism: Candidatus Omnitrophota bacterium (assembly GCA_043797735.1). GTDB lineage: Bacteria > Omnitrophota > Gorgyraeia > Gygaellales > Profunditerraquicolaceae > BS750m-G77. The sequence continues at coordinate 14,021 of JAZDPH010000057.1, forward strand.
ATCCTCTTTTCGTCAATATTTTATGGTCACCGGTTGCATTAAGTTCCAAGCCTATTTTTGTGGTTAATTTAAATACAAATCTTTTTCCTACATCCCAAGCATGAGAAATCTCATTTAAGGTTACGCCAATAGTTGGCTTTGTTGCTACGGCTAAAGTAGAGAGAAAATTATAAAAATTGTCGTTAGGTATTCTGTTATCTGTCAATATTCTCATTTTCCCGCTATCAAAAGCCTTTACTAAATCCTCTATCTTGATTAAACCTTTCTCTGTAGAAACTAACGTATCGCCTGCCACGCATGGGTTTGTCGATTCATAAGCCCCCAGCTTCGGCGTGGGGTTCTCGGCGTTCATCCGGTCGATAAATATGATTCCCGGCTCCCCGTTCTTATGCGCCTGTTTAACTATCAGGTCAAATACCTCTCTGCTATTAATCCGCCCGGCCGCCTTCTTTGTATGCGGGTCAATTAAATCATACGCCTGTCCTTTTTCCAGCTTCCTCATAAAGTCATCGGTTATCGCCACCGAGATATTAAAATTGGTAATGTGCTTGTCGTTTTCCTTGCAGGTTATAAATTCCATGATGTCGGGATGGTCAACCCTTAAGATGCCCATATTCGCACCCCGGCGGGTACCGCCTTGTTTTACGGCCTCGGTCGCCGCATCATAGACCTTCATAAAAGAAACCGGGCCGGAGGCAATGCCGCCGGTAGTCTTGACCACCGCATTCTTCGGCCGCAGGCGCGAAAAAGAAAACCCTGTTCCGCCGCCGGACTTATGGATCATAGCCGTCGATTTAAGGCTTTCAAATATTGACTCCATAGAATCATCGACGGGCAAAACGAAGCAGGCGGAGAGCTGGCCAAGTTCCTTGCCGGCATTCATTAACGCGGGCGAATTAGGCATAAATTCTAACTCTGTCATCATCCGGTAAAAATTATCGGATAACTCCTTGACCTCCTTATCGCTTTTGCCGCAATATTTATCCGCAAGGGCGATTGCATCTGCTACGCGGCGGAAAAGCTCCTCCGGCTTCTCAATCACCTGGCCCTCTTGGTCCTTCTTAAGATACCTGCGCTCCAATACCTTTAATGCATTCTCAGAAAGTTTTAACCCCATTGCTTTAACGCCCTCCGTAATTTAAACAGGTTTTCTATCGGCTAAACCAGCATAGCACAATTCTGAATGCGGTCAAGAAAAAATACAATATACGGTATTAAAAAAAATCAGCTATACAATAAGTTGTATAAAAATTAAACCCTTTTAACCGACGCTGTCTTTGTTAAACGTTGCGGCAGGATTCCCTAATCACCAACTCCGTAGGGAGAAAAACTTTTCTTGGCTTTATCTTATCCTTCTGCTTCATAAAGCGCTCCAGCTCCTTGACCCCTTCCTGGGCCATTTTAATTAATGGCTGCCTGACCGTGCTTAAAGCCACCGAGCCATAAAGCCCGGAGGGATTATCATCAAAGCCCACGATGGATAAATCCCCGGGTATGCTCTTGCCCCTCTCCTGCGCTACGTTCATAACCTCCAGCGCCATGGCATCAGAGGCAACAAATACCGCGCTGGGAGGCTCATCCATCTTTAATAATTTTTCCGCTGCCATCCTTGCCTGGCCGCGCGAATAATCCGTTTTTAATAGGTACTGCGGGCGGAATTCAATATGGTTCTTTTCTAACGCCTTTTTATATCCCTCCAGGCGCGCGGCTGCCGCCTGTGTAACCAGGTCTCCGCTTATGTGGGCGATTCTTTTATGGCCCAGGCTTATCAGGTAACTGACCGCATTCATCGCCCCGCCTTCATTATCAATGGCGATACAACTGACATCCAGGCCTTCTACGACATTATTTATCACCACACAGGGAATCCCCGCGGCAAAAGCGCTGTTTAATTGATGGCGGTTGCCGATTAAATCCGCAAAAATTATCCCGCCTACGCCTCTTAAATTAAGCTCAGAGCGCGCATCGGTCAAGTGCAGCAGTAAATCCAGCTGTAAGGCCTCGCAAAGCGTGCCTATGCCGCGGATAAGCTCAAGCACATAAAAAGAATAAAAAACTCCTTCGTAGCGGGGGATCACCAACGCTACAATATTGCTCTTTCCGCTGGCCAGACGCTGTGCAAGAATAGAAGGCTGGAATTTAAGCTCTTTCACCGCCGCCAGTACTTTCTGGCGGTTCTTTTCTTTAACCGACGGAAATTTATTTATTACTCTGGAAACTGTAGTAATTGATACGCCGCTTAGGCGGGCAACATCTTCTATGGAAACAACCTGGGAGGGGGCCTTTTTACTGCGTGTCATTTATGAAGACGGGAAATAATTAAATCCGAAATAATGCAAAATAGCCGAGTTCGCTGTCATTGCGAGCGAGCGCAGGGAGCGAAGCAATCCCAAACTTATCGACGAGATTGCTTCGTCAGCCGTCTTCGACGGCTTCCTCGCAATGACGTATAATAGTATTGCGACACAGTCTGAATGACGAACACGGGCCTCGAACTTATCTAATAAATAATATCCCCAACCTTAATCGGGGACTTTTGTTCTTTTATGTCGCAGGCAGAAACGCTTTTGCTGACCTTAATAACTTCAATAATAGCGACGGGTTCCCCGCCCCTGTCCACCTGAAAAGTAGCGCCTACCTTTATACCTGCGTTTTCTCCTAAATCAACAACCACAAAGTTGCTCTCTTTATTGACGGTCAGAACACTGCCTCTGAATTTAGGAGCCTCTGCCAGCGCTTCTTGCTCGGAGGGAATCGTAATCGTAGCTTTGGTGGTCAGCTCATCTGCTGTGTCCTGACGAGGATATACCACCACCGGCGGCAGCTCCACAGCTTCCCTGCCTTGGACGGCTGTTTCTTGAGGCTTCATCCGCCCGCTTTGCTGTGACTTCTGTTGTATAGCCTCCAATTCATTTTTGAGGTCGTTTATCTGGGAGATCTTGTCTACCAGCATAGTTTCCATACTAGTGAGTTGTTCTACCAGGCCGCTCTTATCCTGCTGAAGCTGCTGCAGTTTTTTCTCCAGAGCCATCTTCTGTTTATCCAGCCCCTTTAACTGCCGCGCAAGCAGAGCGTTGTCCTTTTTAAAGGGAACTATCTTTTCTTCAGCCTTAAACCTCCCCTTCTTCTCCCATACTAATTCTTCAGCAATGCTATCCATTATCTTTTTGTTGTATTCAATCTGGTGCTGTAACTCCTCTGCCTGGGACTTTAGGCCTTCCATGTCCCTCTCCAGGGCATTTCTGTCTCTTAGTAATTCTTCGTTTTTAATCCGGGCTGTTTCTAATTCATTACGCAGGTTATCCAGCTGCATCTGTAATTCCGAATTTTGCGTCAATATTGAAGCCCAGTAATCATCGGAACGCTGCGAAATACCCTCCATCTGCACAGCTGCTCTCTGGCCCTGAGCCTGAGTTGCCTGCGATTGCATCTTCTCAAGCAACTCCTCCTTGGTCCTGTTGGCCGCCTCATATTTTCTTTCTAGCTCATTTCTTTCCTGGCTGACGCTGTCTAATTCCCCCTCCAGAGAAGACGCTTTATCTTGGGCCTGGCGCAAGTCGCTATTGATCCTTTCAATCCTGCTCATTAAGGATACGTTTTCATCCTTTAGGCTATCGCGCTCTTTTATAATTAATTCCTTTGAATTCAGCGTTTGCAGATAAAGAAAAATAAATACGACCGCAACGCCTATAAAGCCCACTAAAATAAATTTTGCCTTCTCTCCCATTTTGCCTCCTTTTTAATTACTCCCTGATATTTTATAGCCCTTCGTATTAAAAATTAATCCACTTACCTATGCCTGAGAAAATATTTCCTGCATCAACAGGCTGGCAGCGCCAACGGCCACGGCATTTTCCTTTAACTGGGAATAAATAATTTTTAAATTATCTCCCGCCTCTTTAAAGGCCCACTCTTTTACCGTAAGGTTTACTTTATTTAAGAACTCTGCTCCGGCTTCCTCCAGCCCGCCGCCGATAATGACTACCTCGGGGTTGAGCAAGTTCACTAAAAATGCTATCTTTATCCCCAGCCTCTTTGCCGCCGCCTCCAATACGGAAAGAGCGGTATCGTTTTTTGCGCGCGCGGCGACAAAAACGCTTTTTAAATCAAGGCTGCCGGCTGTTTTTTCTTTTTCCTGGGAAAGCCTCTTTTTGAACTCGTCTAATATTCCCAGGTCCATCTCCCAGCGTTTCATAAAACAGGGATTTCCCTGCTGACAATTAAATTCAGTGTCGCCTTTATAATTAGATATGGATACTTCTCCGGCATAACCCTGCGCGCCCCGGTAAACCTCTCCGTTAATCATTATACCGCATCCGACCCCGGAAAACATATACAATACGTTTTTAAAACCCGCCCCCAACCCTATCCAGCGTTCGCCAAAACATGCGCTGGTAGCGTCGTTTTCGATTAGCGCCGGCAGATTAAACTCTTTTTCAATTAAGTCCTTAAGGGGCATCTCCACCGATGCGTACGTACACTCCCCGTCGATCTTCTGGGGCCAGAGGACCGAGCCATTCTCTTTATTAATCAGGCCGGCGATGCCGATGCCGATGCCTTTTATCTTAGGACTATAGCCTTTAGAGCGCGCCAGCACTTCGCGTACAATCTCAAGCACTGTCTCGGAAATCTCTTTTGCCGATGAGCGCGGCCTGGCAATCTGGGTTTTGGTTACAATGTTGCCTTTTAAATCAACCAGAAGCCCCACCATATTGGTCAGGTTCAGGCCTACCCCGACGACAAAACCGGCCTGCGGGTTCAACTCCAAAAGCACCGGCCTCCTGCCGCCCTCGGAGACATCAAAATCTTTTTCGTAGACGAGGTTGCGCCTTATAAACTCATCTACGTAATTAGAGATGGTAACGACATTTATGCCCATCTCTTTGGAGATCTCCGGGCGGCTGATCGGCCCGCGCCTTCGTAAAATCTCCAGAATATCAATGTTACGTTTCTCTTTTTCGGTGTATCCTTCTCTTTGAGAAAACATTTCCCGCCCTTTAAAAGTTCTTATAATTAAATTATAATAAGTCCTTATGGTTATTAATATTAGTTATACTACAAAAGGGGATTAAGTCAAGAAAAATTTGCCTGAAAATCAGATTGCTTCGCCCCTACGGGGCTCGCAATGACGCAAATCTTGTCATTGCGAGGAGCGACCCCGAGCAACGCGAGGGGGCGCGACGAAGCAATCTCCGTCCCTGGCTTAATCAATATCTATGAAATCAAAGCAGTAGTCAACTATGCCGGCGGGGCAGGTGATAACTAAGTTTATCTCTTTGGTGCCTGCCGAGTTATAAGAAGTATTGAAGGCAGGAGTTTTTTCGTAAGGCCCTGCCTCTCCCGTATGGCCTGACCAAAGGTAGTTAAATGCAACGGGGATACAGCCGGTTTGAGGAGTAAAGAAACTGGAGTCTATTACAACCTGCTCATCTTTACCGGCCTCATAGGGGCGGCAAAGCAGCCGCGCATTATCCATAAGTTCTGCCGCGGGCTCTTTTTTTAACGCTGCCTCTAAAAAAACTTTGAGATTATATTCAATGGGCGCCTGGTTCTCTATCTCCTGCAGCCTATCGCGGGCAAGCATTACTGTTTCGTTAAAATTTTCTTTGGCTTTATCAATTAGTTCGGTGTAATAACCCTTTGCCTTGATTAAATCCCCCTCCCACTGGCTTAGCAATCCCAGCTGATAAATTGAGGATATTACCTGGGGGCTTAAGGTTCGCTCATCTTGAGTTAATCCCTCAAAAAGAGCCCGGCCCGAACCTACTTCTCCCAACAGGTAAACAGAAATAACCCCCGCCTTAAACATTGCCTTATCAAAATAGCGGCCTGCCGGAGCGCGCCCTGCCAAATAAAGATAAGCCTCCTTTGCCGCAGCAAACTCCTTGGCCTTCTCTAAGTTAAAGGCGCGCATGTAGATTAATTCCTCGCTAAAAGCATCTTTGCCGCCGATTTCCTCTATTTTTTTAAATAGGCCCTCGGCGTACGCCGGGTCGCCGGGCTTATCATCCTGATAAATAAACTCGGCCGCGATATCTTTTAAGGCGGAGACTGCCTCGGGCTTGGCGGCCGGTAAAATCCGCTCAATATAGGCGTCGTAAAGCTCTTCGGATAATTCCAACTTTGCCTCTTTGTAAAAACCGGCGGCCGCCTCCTTCAACTGGGCATCTGTTATATCCGAGGCAAGCATCCTCCTGACATAAATTGCGTAAAACTCTCTTGCCTTTACCCTTTCCTTGTAGGGCAGAAGGTTATCGGCAACATCTTTGATAACAGATATATCTTGTTCCGTATTTGAATACTCCAGCAGGCTCTCTGTCAGGCCCGACAATACGGCATTGCTTAAAGGGTCGCTCTGGTCTTTATAGTACTGCCAAAGGATAAGCCTTGAATAGATATTGATTATGCCTCCGGCAGGCGCCTCTTCAATGGCCTTTTCTAAAGCGCTCGTTAATTGGCCCCGGTAAAAATCCCCTTTATTAAAATATTCGTTCCAGTCTTGCGCCTCTTCCAGGTATTTAAGCTGGCGGTAACGGGTAAGCCCTGAATAATAATTGAGTGCGGCGGAAATCTCGTTATTCTCAAGGGAGCTCAAAAAATCAGCGAATTCATTGTATTGGTTATTCTCAAAATAAATACCGGATATCTCTTTCAATACGGGGAAGGCATCCTGAGCCGTTTTTGCGCCGGAGACTGCAGCGGCTAAGGCCGCCGGGTCAACGTTATCCTGAGCGTACGAATGGCAAATGAATGCCAAAGCACAAATAACAAGTGATAAAATAATTGTTTTGAAATTTGACATTGAGAGTGTTGAAAAAACCATCTTTTCGTCATTGCGAGCCCCGAAGGGGCGAAGCAATCCCGTTTTTTGAGATTGCTTCGCCGGCCTTTGGCCTCCTCGCAATGACAAATAGAAGTTTTTCAATGGCCTCACATTTGAATTTAAGGAAGGGGATTTTTTCTCCAAAACTCCCTAAGTATATAATAACTCTTGCGGGGGACGCGTTTATTAATTCCGCCCTCTTCTTCTTCAAAAAGAGCCACAATCCCGAACCACTCTTCGTTCATATTCTTATTGTCTTCTGCCTTTATGTCAAAATAATAACTTCCGTTTGACCAGGTAGAGGCTGTGTCATGCGCCATCCAGCCCTGCGGGCTGTATTCGTTGTGTTTCCACCATTCATCGATCCATTCAAAAATTACCCCCCCCAAACAGTTTCCCGTGCCCTCGGCAGCATTAGCCAGGTTCTGGTAAATCTGGCGCCACTGAGACTCAAGAAAAAACGCCTGCATATTCTGGTCCTCTTTCTTCAGGTAGGCGTCGTAGCAGTCGGCCCCGATTTCAATTAAAAGAACGGGCTTATCAAAAGTCATCTTGAGGGAATTAAAAAGGTTGCCAAAGGTCTTGCCCCTATAGATGATGCAGGCGACCAAATCTACATCCGGGGCATATTCCTTCGCAAATTCTAACCCCGTCAACTCTCCGTTTCCCAGGGCAACCGGATGGCCGGGGTCGGCCTTATGTATCTGCCTTGCCAGCGTATTCACAAAAGAATAGTAGATTTTGTAGCGGGCGGCGTTCTTCTTCTGCGGGTCAGGCTCCTGGTCAATCTCATCGGTAGACCAGGCGTTAACCCTGCCCATGCAGCAATAATTATTCTCGTTGCCTAAGACCCACAATAGAATGCCGGGTTCGTCTTTATACGCCTTTACCATTTCTAAGGCGTCCCTTCTTATCCTCTCCTGAAAATCCTTATCCCCGTAAAGAGGACAGGGATATTCCCAAAAACCCAGCCAATGCCCCAATATCGTGCGGATGCCGTAAAGCTGGTAAAAATCCCGGATTACTTTTTTGACTGCCTCGACATCGCTTGAAGGCTGATAAATCCTTATGGTATTAATCCCCATCTCCTGCATTAATTTACCGTCTGTTATCCAGGGCTTGCCGGGGTCATTCCACCAGTCATATTCGTGGTTTTTACCAATGGGTATAGGGTTATAGCAGGCCCCCTTAACCACAAAAGGCCTGCCTTCAACCATCAGTTGATAGTGCTGGTTTTTTAATTTTCTGATATAGGCCTTGGGCTTAGGCCCCTGGGCCATACCGGTTATTGCCAGCAAAAAGATGCTTAATAAAACAACGATTATTTTTCTCAAAGTTATTCTTTTAGGTTAAAGTTTAGGCTAAGGTTAAGGATTAGGTTAAGATTAAGATTTGCCTCTCTCAACCTAAACCTAAACCTAAACCTTTTAATGCCTTATTCAAACTTTATCTCATCAAGGTAGAAAACAGCCCCGTTGGGATTATTGTCAATGTTGGCTGCCCAGCAGAAGCCGCCGATGATGTAGGACATATCTTTGCCCTTTAAATCAATTGAATACTGGGTCCAATCCGTGTTCAGGATAACCGGGCCGATAACCGCGCCGTCTGAATCGGAATATTCGCCCATAATCCCGCCGATCTTAAACTCTTCAATACGCTCCCCGCCCTTTTCGCCGCGGGCCCAGAAAGTAAGTTTGCCGGCTTTAGAGAGGTCGAATCCCGCATCTATATTGCCCCAGTTGTTAGCCGGATTCTGCCAATACATCCCTGCCCAGCGCGCGCCTTGGGCCGCCTGGCCGCTGTAAGTCATTTTGATGCAGGTATCACCCAGGTACGGGTCATCCTTTGAATAACCGTCATATTTCAAATCGCCGTAATCGCCCATCCATCCGGAAGGGATAAAATGATTGTTAACAGAGGAGCTGTCGGCGTAAACATAAAAAGGCATCTCCTCGGATTTTTTGGACTCCGGAATTATGGCCGGGTCTGCTTCAATCTTGATATCATCAACATAGAAGATGCAGCCTCCGGGGTTTAAATCAGCGGTCGTGGTCCAGCCGAAACCTCCGTTAACGTAAGAAAGGTCCCTGCCCGCAAGGTTAATGGTATATTGCTTCCAGGTGTCGGTCAGCTCAATAGGGCCCATCTCAACGCTAAGTGAGTCCGGATAAAGGCCTTTTATGCCGCCAACCATGGCCTTCTGTATCACCTCGCCCCCTTTTGCGCCGCGCGCCCAAAAGGTAAGTTTATTCATTCCCTCCAGGCTAAATCCTCCCTGTTTATTTCCCCAGTTATTAGCCGGGTTCTGCCAATAAACCCCTCCCCAACCCTGCCCCTGCGATTTTTTTCCGCTGTAGTTGAATTCAATACAAGTCGTTCCGGAATGCGGATTATCGCTGGACCGGTCATTCATCTTGATGTCTCCGTAATCGCCCATCCACCCGGAAGGGATAAAGTGATTATCCCGGCTGTCTTTATCCGAGTAAACCACGAATTCTGTTGCAGCGCCCTCTTCCTGCGCATAAACGCAAACAGGCGCCGCTAAAACCAATGCCGCCATAACAACCAACAACTTTTTCATACCTACCTCCTTGTTATCTAATATGCAACCTCATTCAACCTTATTTAACCTAGATTAACCTCATTTAACCTTTTTAAAGCCCCTCCTCCTTTCTACCTCCTCAATGAGTGCTTGACTTACGATCCGCCAAGTTTTGTGGCGGAGAGTAAGTCAATGCACGAATTGATCCCGCCGAATGTGCCGAAATTGTCGCAGAAAATTTCGGCACAGATTATGAGGCGGGAAACATTATCATCTCCATAGTTGCTTATACCTATAATACGCCTTACGCAAGTGCCGCAAAAACGGGCTTAATTTGCCGTCCCCCTGACTGCAGACTCCCAGCCACTCTTCATGCATATAACCATCGGGAAACGGGCCGGCCCACAATGCCTTTGTATCATGAGTAAAAGGCTCATAGGCCTTCCACCACTCGTCCAGCCATTCAAAAACAACCCCTCCTATGGAATTTCCCTCTCCGCCCTCAAATGCGCTGTTGCGCATAATGTCCTCCCAGGCGGCGGCAAGGTATTCTGCCTGTAGTTCCTCCGCCTCCTCAGGCGGCCTTCTTGCGCCATAGGCCGAACAGCCAAACTCGGTGATAAAGGCGGGCTTATCCGCCTGGCGCTTGAGCTGCCGCCAGAGATAACCAAACCCGTAATCTCCGCGGTAGGCATTAGCCCCGAATATATCTATGTCCGGGGTGCATCTGGCGAATTTATCAAGAAATAAAACGTCTCCGCTGCCAATAGCCACGGGATGCTCGGGGTCAATCTTTTTTATCTCTTTGGCCGCCTCGTTGGCAAATTTAAAAAATGCTTCCGGCTCCTTATCGGCATTGCAAGCATAGCCGTAAACATTTTCGTTGCCCAATAACCAGAATAACACGTAAGGTTCGTCTTTAAACTCCAGCACCATATCGGTTACCGACTGCATCATATTCTTCCTGTGCTCCTGGTTATTGTAGTCGGTCCCGGGATTCCACGGCGCCTCTGAGCCGAGGGCGTATTTACCCAGAAAATCCCCCAGGATTACCCTGATGCCGTATTTTTCATAAAGGTCCCGCAGGAGTTTCTTGTTGATTTTGAGCGGATGATGGTAGAGCCTGATCGTATTTACCCCCATCTCTTTCATTAATTGAAAATCGCCTACTGCCGGCTCATTCTTATCCTGGCGGCCGTTGTTATTCTTGTCTACAAAGGCGTCGTAGGGCCCGTCAACAAGGCCGTTGTTGTTAAAGTCCTCCTCCATCCAGTTGCCCAGCGTCTGCATATCCGGAGACTGCCCTACCTTTGTCGGGGCGTAGGTCGCGCCTTTTATTATATACGGCTTATTATCCACCAAAAGCTGCCAGTCCCCTGTTTCATATTGGACAAGGTGCACCCTCCCTTTTCCCAGGCGCCTCTTTATGCTTAAGGTATCCAAAGAGGGCTTGCTCTTAAATTTTTCCAGGAGCCTTTCTTTGAAGCCGGCCTTCTCAAACCTGCCCGGGTTAGTAATGACAATGTCATTGGAAACATCATTATCAAATCCGCCTACGATGCGGATATCCGCATCCACGAGCCTATGCCTTAACTGCGGATGTTGGCGCAATAAGAATTCTATTTTCATTATAGCCGCCTGGCCCACATACCAGGGCGTATGCCAGTAGGTCCAGCCGTAAGCGCCGGGAAAATGCACCACTATCGCATAATATGCCTTGAGCGCGTTTTTGATCAGGCCGGACTTTTCAAGAAGCAGCCCGGTGTAAAATAACTTTACCCCCGGCGGCTCAGGGGCAAGCACCCACTTCAAAAAGGCCGCCTCCAGGTCAGGCGAATGCACAAAGTCCCAATGCAGGCCGTTGAGCCTGCCGGCCTTTTTGGCCTTCTGATACTCCGGGTCAAACTTTAAGGATGCGACAGTATCATTGGGGTATATCCCCTCCCCTAACGCCTGCATTAATCCCGCCTGGTCCTTGATTACATATTTATAGTCTTTTGTCCCTGCGTTTTTAAACTCGCCGTATTTTTCGTAATTTACAAAATCCTCCCTGCCGCGGTCATGCAGGATTATCTTTGTCGGCAGGGAACTCACCGTTACTTCGTCTTCTATTGTTTCGTCCTCGGTGCCGGGACAGGGCGCAGGAAGCGGCTCCCCGGGATTTAGTTTTATTATGCTCTCCCGTGAGGCCTTGGCAATTGACCAGAACCAGCCGCGCGGGTCCCATGCCTGGCCAAAACAATATTTTAAAAGCACGCTCTTGAAGGCCTCAATGGACTCCCCGGCCTTTCCCTGCTGGCGGTAAGACTCCCCCTGTATAAAATATGCCGTGGCTACATCATTTAAGGCCGCGACGGCCTGGATATCCGGCCTGTTCTTGGGCAGGGTTTTAAGCGCGGCCTGCTGGGCGTCCGCCTCGCCCTTATAGAGGCTGATTAACTCCCGGGTATATTTAAAGGTATTCTCAACATCTTTTTTCCCGTGCGCCTCCCAGGCCTTGACGATTAAATCGCTTGAGGAAGGCTTGTCCTGAGCGAAAGTGAAAGGTGGAAGGTAAAAGGTGAAAGGGATAATAAAGAAAAACACAAACAATAGTGTCTCCTTCGTTAACTTTGACCTTTGACCTTTGACCTTTGACCTTTGACCTGACATCATCATCCTACAACGGCTCCTTGCGTGACTCCCTTAACGATATATTTCTGCAGAAAGATATAGGCTATTATAATAGGTAAGGCGGTTATAGTTAAGCCCGCCATTAAAAGCGGGTATTTGGTAATAAATTCCCCTCCAAAGGTGGTCAGCGCCACCTGCAAAGGCATAAGCGCGCGGCTGTCAAAGATAATTAATGCCAGCACATATTCATTCCAGACGTTGAGGGCATTAAAAACAACTACTACCGCCAGGACCGGCTTTGCCAAAGGCAGCGCCACATGCCACCAGATGCCGAACTTAGAACACCCGTCGATACGCGCGGCATCCTCCAGCTCCTTGGGCATTTTGTCAAAAAAGGTCTTCAGCAAAAAAATACTCGTGGAAAGCCCGACGTTTATCATCGCCAGTATATAACCTATAGGGGTATTCCTCAGATGCAATTTATTTAACAAGACATACAAGGCCACAAAACTCCCCGGGATGGGTATCATCATCGCCGCCATAAACATTATAAAAAGGATATTCCTGCCCGGAAAACGCAGGCGGCTGAAGGCATACGCCGCCATTGAAGCAACGATGACTATGCCGGCCACGACGCAGGTAGTATAAAGGACGCTGTTTAAAAAATACCGGCCAAAGCCCCCCTCCTGCCAGGCATGGTAATAATTCTCAAAGTGAAACTCTTTCGGTATAAGCGACATATCCTTAAAGATGGTCTCCTGGGTCTTTAAGCTTGAGGAAACCATCCAGAGCAGGGGGAATAAACAGCTGACTGCTACCGTAAGCAGGAGAATATGAATGAGCACGTTTACGGTTATCTTTTTCGTCTTATAATAAGCCGTTGTCTTCATAGTCGTATCGTCATTAACCCTCTTTCCCCGTCATTGCGAGCGAAGCGAAGCAATCACGTTTTAGATTGCTTCGGGCTTACGCCCTCGCAACCTTCGGGATTGCTTTGTCGTCCCGACTTATCGTCGGGACTCCTCGCAATGACAAAGCATGCGTTAAGCCTGCCTTGCTTTTGAGAAACGGTATTGGACAAACGAAATAGCAATCAGTATAACGCCGAAACTAATCCCCTGCGCGCAGGCATAGCCGAAACGCGATGAGCCGCGCATAGAGGCAAGTATACGTAAGACCGGAACCTGGGTATGATATGCCGGGCCCCCGCCGGTCATAGCAATGATCAGGACAAAGGCCTGCATCGTGCCCAAGACGGTAAGTATGGAAACCAAAACCGCAACCGGTATCATCAAAGGAATAGTAACGTTCTTAAACGACTGCCAGGCATTGGCTCCGTCAACGCGCGCGGCCTCATAGAGTTCGCGCGGAATGGTCTGCAGGCCCGCCAGAAATATCAGGAAACCCCAGCCAAACCCCTTCCAACAATGCACCGCTGCCACGACAGTCAATGCCGTCTTGGGGTCAGAGAGCCAGTTCCTGGCAAAATTCGCCAGGCCTAACTGCGCCAGCCAGCCGTTAAGCAGGCCGTAATGGCCGTCTAAAATCCATTGCCAGACCAGGCCGACGACGACCTCGGATAGAATCGGCGGGATAAAGAAAATTAACTTGTAGAAATTCTTCATCCGGATCTCCCGGTCGCAGGCCCAGGCCAGTAAAAAGGCAAGCGCGTTCTGAAAAATAAGGGCGATCAGGGTGATGTAGCCGGCATTGCCCATTGACTGCCACCAGATTCTATCGCTTAAAATCTCCTTGAAGTTACCCAGGCCGACAAAAATCCGCGTCGGCATTATGCCGTCCCACTCAAACAACCCTAACTGAAAAACCCAGACAAAAGGTATAATATAAAATAAGCCGAAGATTATTACCGCCGGGGCAATCAACGCATAGTTTTCTAATGTGGATTTAATCTTCATCGTAAATCGTAATTCGTAAATAGTAAATCGTAATTTACTGCTGTTTCTCTATTGAACGAATCATGCCATTTATTATTTTCAATATTCTTTCTGTCTCAGGCAATAAATTACCGTGCTCTTCTTTTGTAATATACCCCATATCTTTGGACAGTATCAGACAATTCCTAACTTCGCTTACAGAACCTCTTGCGTTATAATAAAATCTAATTTTGTCCTTATAATGGTACCGGCTAAATCCTTCAGCGATGTTCGAAGTTATCGATAAAGCGGCACGCCGCAATTGACTAATTATTCCATATAACTCGTCTTTAGGAAACTTCTTGGTAATTTTATATATTGCCAGTACAAATTTATGCGCGGCCTGCCATGCCTCTAAATCTTCAAATGTTTTTATCTTTTGCTCGAACAAATTATTAATTACGATTTACGAATTACGATTTACGAATTACGTTGTTTTTTCGCCAACTCTCTCTCTTTTATCTTCTGCACTTCGGCCGCAACCTGCTCCGGGGTTTTTTCTCCGATAATAATAGACTGGATCCCTTTATCAAAGGCCTCTATGACCGGGGAAAATTCGGAAACCCCCCATACGTTCGGATGGGTGGCGTAATCCATCCCCCTGGCAAATTGCGATAATAGCGCCGGGATTTTATTCAGGCAGTTTTTGTTTGCCGGAAGGTTATTGGTGGTTTCGGCAAGATATGCCTGCTGGGGCGCCTCGGTAAGCCATCTTAAGAATTTTACCGCCTCGTCTTTATTGTTAGAGCGGGCGTTCACCATAAGCGAAGAGCCCGCGCCCCCCCAGATGGCCATCGGATGCTTATCCGAGGCCTTCGGCGGCAGGAAAGCCGCGTATTCAAGGCCGGGGCTCATCTCCTTGTAAACGTTTACGCACCATGAGCCGTTAAATGCGAATACCGCCCTGTCATTGGCAAAAAGCTGCTCTGCGGTTTTATTCACCATTGTTACCAGGCCGCTGGCCAGAATCCCTGAATCCTGCATCTCTTTAAAGAGGGACAGAACCTTTATCCAGTCCGGGTCGGTGTAAGGGACTTCTCCTTTTATCGTGGCAAGGACCTTGTCTTTGCCCATAATATTAAAGGCGTAATTACTGGCGAAGCAGTCAATCATCCAAACCTCGCCCCATCCGGAGACAAGCCCCTGCATATTCGCTTCTTTTATTTTTTTGCCTATATCCAATAACTCCTGAAAACTCGCCGGCGGCCGGGCGGGGTTAAGGCCTAATTGCTGGAACAGGGCCTTATTATAAAGCATCTGGATAGTCATTATGTCTAAGGGCGCGGCATAAACCCCGGGCTTGGCGCCGTAGCTGTTATCCTGCGCGAATTCATTTACTGCCAGCGCCTTCTCAAAGAACTCTTTTCTCCAGGCGCCGTTATTTTCATCCATATAGGGGGTAAGTTCAAGGATATGGCCGGCCTTGACGAATGAGGCAAAGTCCCTTTTTTCGCCCAGGAGGCCGAAAATATCGGGAAGATTAGCTCCTTGTGCGGCGGCGCGCACCTTCTGGGAGTAGGCATCTGAAGGCGCGTAAAGCTCAAAATTCACCTTTATGCCGGTCTTCTCTTCATAGCGCTTTGCCAGCTCCTGAAATGCCGGCTCGCGATCAGTCATCCAGTGCCATACGGTTAAGTTCAGCTGGGAATTTTTTGGGCAAGGGCAGCAACCAGCCGATAATAAAACAAGCAGCAAGAAAAATCTGAGCAGTTTAAACATAACTCTCCTGTCCTTTCATTAATGCTAACGTATTAACGCTGCCGTAATGCCATCATACCCTTAAAATTATATTATACCATTTAAAAAGGACCAAATCAACCCTTAGCCCCGCCACTGTTGCCCCGCCACTGTCATTGCGAGGAGCGAGCGTAGCGAGCGACGAAGCAATCTAAAAGAAAGATTGCTTTCCCTTCCCCTTCGCTCAGGGTCAGTACCGCAATGACAACAGAACATAAAGCCTAAATTTAACATAACTTTAATAGCCGGTCAAGCGTTTTTCGCGTTGCCTACCCTTAAGACCCTTGATAACGCCATAAGGTTGGCTTTCTCTAAGTTTATCCCCACCCGGCAGTTATTTGCGTCCTTAAAACTTGACCAGGCCGCCTCTCCCCTTAGATAGAGGGGCTCGCCTTTATCAGCAATCTCCACCCACATCTCTAAAGAAGCGCCCGGTTTTACTGCCCCGGCCGTTACAAATCCTACCCCTTTTGCGCTGATATCCTCGGTAACTGCGCTCCCCTCCTTGTTCTCGCTAAGGTCAAGGTATTTCAAAGGCAACCCTGCCTTAAAACGTTCAAATATCCTGCGGTCCGGCGCCTCTTTGCCTTGCCTTGCCTCATCCTCCTTGTCCCACCACAGGCTGTCTAATAAGTCGGGAAAATGGCTGCGGATGAACTTATATATAACCTCCTTGTCCTTGTCTTTTATCTTGCTGAAATAAAAACCATAGAGATTGTGGCCCCCGATTTTCCTATGCCAGGCCCTCCAAACCTCTACCCCCTCCAGAGAGCACTCCTTATCAAGAATGATATCCAATTTCACAAACACTGCCGCGGGCAATAGCGGCGCCAAAACAACTTTCAGGCCCTTAAAATTAATGTCGGCAATAACGCAATCAATAAAGGTAACCGCGTCATCAATCTTTACCTGCGCCCGCCAGCTTATCTTCCACCTTACATTCTCCCTGCGATTCTGCATTTTAATCCGCCTCCTTTTATTTTTTTAGGTAGGGTTTGGGAGGCAGCCGGCATAAGCCTGCCGCCTCCCAAACCTTTAGCCACACTGCCGAAGCAGCTAAAGGATTAAAGATAATGACGGTATTATTATAATGGTATAAGTGCATATACTCAACAACTTATCCTTATGCCGGCCATTACCGATAACCTCCTGCTGCCTCGGCAATCCTGCTAAAATTCACTGCTTATAATTGGAGGGGGGCGGGCTAAAGTTGGAATCCAAACTTCTTCCGGCCTTTTAATGATAGGCCGCAACCCTGAAGAACTTTGGGCTATAGTATTATACCCCCGGCGCAGCCTTATCGGCGTTCTTTCTGCCGGCGGAAACAAATTGCTGTCAATAAGAGAGGTAACTTTCATCATGGCGCCCACCAGCGCGCCTACGGAGTCATTAGCGTTTAGCGTAAAGCGGATAGCGGATAGGCACACTACTATGCGCCCTGTGTTATTCGCTAATCGTGTTAGCGAAGAGCTGGAATATAATCCGTCATTGCGAGCCCCAAAGGGGCGAAGCAATCCCTTTCTCCCGATAGGCGTTGTCAAGAAAGAAAAGGGACTATTTCTATTTTTACTCTCCACCGGCGAGCTGTTTTTAAGGGGCACTTCTTTTCTATCTACATTATTCTTAAAAGGTTGCTGGGGCCTGGTCCTATTCTGTTCGTTGAATCCTAGACTGGCTGATATAGTCCAATCATGTTCGAACTCAGAAGAACGTTCGGAATATTTTGTAAAACAACCTTTTCCAGCATCCCATATAAATGTTCCATCAATACCATCATCTTCTTTTTTATTAAAAATAAAATTAAACCCTCTCCCAACATCCCAGCGATTCCAATCTACGGCCCTTTCATCTTCAAGTCTTAAAACTTTCTTTGATGCTTGCTGTGTTTCTTGTTTGACTCTTGCTTTAATAATTTCTAAGAATCGTCTAACAATATTGTCACTTCTTCTTGCAATTAAAATCTTCCGCTCTTCTTCTTTAGTAAAAAGAATACCTAATTTAGCCTGAACGCTTTGCAAAGCAATCAATCTTTTTTCTTCATCTTTTTTGTTTATGGCAGGGGTTAAAATCTTTTCAGGACCACTCACTCTGTCTATAATTTTCTGTTGAATATAGTCATCAGGAATTTGTGCATAATAAGGTAGCACAAAGGGATCAAATAATTTTTGTATTTGACTTCGAATTTCATAAATATGATTTCTTATGCCGCCGATACTACATCCCTTTAATATGGCCCAAATATTTATTGATAACCCTTGAGCAAGTTCTGGCATTTTGTATCCTAGCTCAACAGGGTTGTGTTTATAATAATACAAAGTAACTAAACCTAGCTCCCTGAGAATATCTACAGCTTCTCCATTACAATCAGGCATTTGATCCACAGGAACCACGTTACTTTGTCGGCTAAGATAATTAAATGTCAAAGATAATGCTTGCTGTTTATCTTTAGGTTTTGGCATTCTTTGAGCTGGGACGCTAAAGCTATAATATAAGCTGAAACGCTCAAGCCATGCAGCATAGTGATCACGAAAGATAACATTGGTTGACTCACCAACCATAAAGTGTTGCTTTAGAAATCCCATTTCTGATTTTGGGGAATAATACCCGTCTTCACGCAGACCAAGATACTCAACTTCAAACCCACCGCCGATGTAAAGAAAATCATCTAATGCGTTTAAGTCCTGAAGTTCCCTCGTAAGTTTAAGCGCCTCTATATTTGCTCCATCTACAGGATAAATATCCCCAAAAAGCATAGCAGATTCAGAATACACGGGATGAGGACCAATGTTAGCCAAAATGACATTAAAGGGCCCATGAACTGCCAGTTTATCACCCATGCCCGCGTCATTAAACCTTCCTTCAACAAAAATGGCTTGGCTTAAATTAAATCCATTTATTTCTCTTTCGGCTTCAAAAGTTTTTCTCAAATCTGCTTCTTTTTCGACACCAACTGCTTTAAGGGCGCCTAACTTTAAAGCAAATAATGCGGCAATCCCCCCGCCAACTCCATGTTCCAATACTACGGCGCCTTCAAAAGAATCTTTGGCCTCAACCATTTGGACTAAATAGGGGACTGCATAGCGCATTCCTTTCCTCGTATGAGCAAATTGCTCACTTACTGAAGTAAGAAAAAGAACATCTTTATGCAAAGCCTCTGGAATAACTTTTCGTAGATTTTCATCAGCGATTGCATGCTTTCCCAAACGAAAAAAACAATTATATTTTTCCCCTGGACCCTTCCCTTGAATTACAGAATATTTATGTGTTTTAGATTTAATATTCTTAACTTTACCAATTGCATGCTCTTTTATACTATCATTTAAATAAACACCATTTCGTTTAACTGCACCATATGCATTCTCAAAATTATATTCTTTAACAAGCATTTTTTCTACGCCAGCCATGGTTTTGAGAGGGGATTCTCTAATATTATTTAAAGCCTCTCCCCCTTCATTCCCTAACACCGGCGAGGCGGCGGAGTCCTTCATCAGCGTGGAGCCCTGCGCCGGGGCCGCCGCGGCTATGCTCTCTGTGTTATCCGCTGATTCTGTTACCGAAGAACTGCCATAACCACTGCTATCTGGTATCCCGTTCTCTAACCAATATAGTGCTACATCAAAAACTTCTGCGAGTGCCTTTAAATTATCTTGGGATGGAGAAACTATGCCCTGTTCCCAGCGCCAAACAGAGATTTCATTAACACCAATTTTAGCGGCAAGTTGTTCTTGCGTAAAATCGTTATTTTCTCTAAGCCGCTTTATCCTTTCTTCTAATGTCTCTACCTTAAGGCAGTCCTTTACCGATTCATCTTCGGGCAGAGGAAGATTCCCGTCAAGACTCTCCATTATTATTTGCTTAATTTGCTCTAAGGGTTTACCTGATTGGCCCTTCTTAATGAGGGCAACAAGTATTGCATCTATATTGCTTTCGGGGGCTGTTTCCTTTATCAATTTTACAAGATTCTCAAGTTTATTTATATTTAAGGCATTAGGAATTCTGGGCCAATTAAATTCTTCCCCATATAAAATAGATAAGGTATCCGGAGGGACGCCGCTTTCTTTAGATACAAAAATAAGGCCTTCTATCCCTGCTTCCTTTAACCAGCTGGAATGCTCTTTAGTCAATCCTTCGGCCTTATCTAACTTTTCTATGGTTGCGCGGAGCTTATTCCACCCGAACTCATCTCCAAATGCCGTAACTAAATCATAGGTATTAGAAAGGCAAAGTTCTCTAGCAAAACGAACCTGCCCTTGATTACCAAGGTAGTCCCCTGGATTAGCACCTAATAATTTCTTACCTTTAAAGAATGTCCTCCATGGCAGATCCTGCGATTTCATCCTTAATCTTTCTTTAGCCTCTCTGGATAAATGCTTTAGCTGCGGGCCCACGCTAAAGTTCTCATAAATAACTACGCCGGAAACCTTAATACGGCCCGCTCTTATTGCTAACTCCACGGCTTGGGCCAGATACAATGCCCCTTCTCTGCCTTGATAATCTGGATGCTTATAAATATTGTTTAACGCCGTTAAATCTACCTCTCTTTTTTCCTCACCAATTGCCCACTCTGCAACAATAGGCTCTGTGCCATCGGTGATTATTATCTGTTTGCCTTCCTCTAAGGCTTTAAATAAATCCTCAAGGCTATTATATTTATCCTTTAGAGCAGGAGGCGCTGCTTCATTTATTAAACGTAATATTGATGGCCGCAACATTGCATATACTGCCCCGCTTAATGCCTCTGCCAACTCCTTAAATCTTACATAGCGCCTTAACCTTGCGTGTATGGCTTGCCGAGTAATTCCTAAGCTATCACGCATTTTAGCAGTATTTCCGTTATGGTCTCTAATAAGTTCTTCTAATGCGTATTTTTCTTCTCGGCGGGCCCTGCGGCGAGCTTTCCTTCTTAATGTTTTTGCCCGTTGGTCAAGGTCCGGGGATTGCCTTATCTTCTTGCCGATAGTTCTTGCATCGCGTTTGACGGCATCGGCAATTATAGAAATGCTTCCCCAGTGTTGTTCAATAAGGCATCCCAGTGTAGTTTCGTCCAAGATAATAATTCCATCCGATTTCTGCTCTCTTAATTTCTCTGCCAATTCTTCAGATTCTGCATGCAGGCCTTTATACCTAGAGATGCATGAATCAAGATCTTCTAAAGCACCCGGTTTCTTAAGACGCCCATCTGCTTCAGGCATTTTCTCAACAGCCGGTTCCTTTTTTGGAGCAGGAGGCGCTACCTCATTTATGAAACCCGCTATTAAATCTACCGGCATTGCAGCTATTGCTTGGAGTAATTTACTTTCTATCGTATTAATTAGGGAACCAACAACGGCTATATCTTTTTTTGATGGGCCAGCCCTTTCCAATGCTATATTGTCCGGCTCGCCAGCATTGAAATCTGTCTCGTCGCTGAACAGCGCACAAAGATCTTCTATGCTACCCTCTCCGATACCCTCAATAGCCGGTTCCTCATCCTCCCGTATATTAACTCTATATAAAGCCACCTCATCAATCGATAACCCTCTATCTAACAGCTCAACTATTGCCTTTTCCTCCGGCGTTAATTTAACTTCAGTTATAGCAACCAGCCTGCCAATTATCCCTGTCCCGGACAGCTTATTACTAGCCATTATGCCTCTTATGCTTAATTTTCTACCAGTACCAACCTTATTAAAACTGGTAATAACTATCAAAACCTTTGCCTTATAATCTATATCATTGGGCTTATTCTTCCCCACCGCCGAGGAAGAAGAAATGAGCAAAATGGGGACGTTTCTATTTTTCACCCCCGCCAGCGAGGAGGCGGTTCTTTTCTGCGCCGGGCTGGAGCCTTGAGCGACACTGCCAGAAAAAGGCGCTGTCCCCTTTTCTAGAATGATGCCGATTGTAACGTGCGAAACGCCGAACTGGATAGCTAACTCTGTTTGAGATCCAGAAACTCTCTCGCCTTGATGTTTCCTTGCCCAAGCCCGCATTTCCTGACTATTTTTCCTTGCCTGTCTATTTTTCATCCCCACCGTTGAAGAGACAAGGCCTTCTATCGCTGAGCTGGAATATAATTTGTCATTGCGAGCGACTGCGAAGGCGTTAGACCAAGGCAGGAGCGAAGCAATCCCGCCGTCTTTGAGATTGCTTCGTCGCGCCTGCGGCGCTCCTCGCAATGACACAGACGAACTCGTAATCTCCTCTCCCACCGCCGAGCTGGAGTGAGATTCATCCATAACTTCATCGCTCTCGCCAGGAAATTTATCAAGACTCCCCCCGCGCGCGATACGTCTTATTTCTCCCATCAATATGCCGTTGTCGGAACCCGTGGTTTCAACTGCTATTGTATCTCCATTTTTTATAGCCATTTCCAACAATTCTAAGAAACTGTTGCCTGATTTAACTATTACTTCTTTTCCGAGATGAATAATTTTTATTGTTGTTTCCGGAAATCTACCGGCTAATTTATACAAATCTATATAAGGCCGTAAATGTAGGCCAAACGCATCGGTAATAGTGATGTTTTCTGAATGCTTTTGCGCCGCTGAGCTGGAGCCCTGTGCCGCTTTCGCCGCGCCCTGCGCCTTCAACGCGGAAAAACCTATACGGCCACTGAGGCTGGGTGAAGAAGCCTTGCCGTGTTTATTTTCTATAATGCAAATAAGGGACGTTTCTGTTTTTTCTCCCCCCATTGCCGAGGAGGCGGTTATTTTATCGGGTAAATCAAGCAAAGATCTAGATGCAAAGTCTGTATTTTCCGATGTATCTCTAAAATTAGCCTCTAACCAACCGGGATATTGAGGATTCTCTTTTGTCTTTGTAACAAGATAATCTATAAATCTATTGGTTCGGAAGCTCACCGGTGCGCACCAATGGCCTCGACATGATACTTGTGGATTTAGTCCCGGCAAAACTTCCTTAACGCCTCTTTGAAGCATTTCTTCCAAGTCGGCCTGAGTGTTAAAATCTCCAAAATATGGACTTCCGGGAATACAGTGTGTACAAGGGTATAATTTGCCTTCGCAACCGACCGCAACAATAAAATAAGCATAAAAACATTTAGGGGAAAAGTACTCTGGCTTGTCTAAGACAGGATTGAAAAAGCTGGTAGTAATTTCTAAAGGCGCCAAGGTATTCTTTTCCTGTAAAGATATAATTGTATCGTAAGCCTCTTGCAATAAATCGCGGCCAGGCACATTCTTTTCCTGGGTAAGGAGATTTCTCCTAAACTGTACTATATTAACACCTATTGCACCCAACATTCCGGCTGTTTGAATAATCTGACTGATATTGTTTTTAGTAAGTAAGACTGTAACGGTAGTCTGGATTTTTGATTTTTTATGGTGACACAACCTAACAAATGATTCGATATTTTTGATAACTCTATCCCTATGTTTATTTTGATGAAGACTAACTCTGGCAAAAATACCTCCTTCGGCTAACAATTCACAAATTTCCCCCTTAAACTTAAGCCCATTAGTAATCAAGCCAACTTCAAGGCCCTGTTTTAAGAACTCTTCGATTCCTCTCTTGCTTGATGCATAAGCAACAAGCGGATCCCCGTTAGTTCCCGTAAGCCTCACGCGCTCTATAGGATCTATCCTGTGCTTTGCATTGTATGCTTTAATCCTATCAGCGATTATTTGCATTAGGTCAGGAGATATAGTTAATTGTTTGGGCTTAGAGAAAATATTACCCGAACAAGTAGGACATCTCATATTGCAGATATTGCTTACATCTATTTCTACTTCCGAAGGCCCCATAGGCTTACCTTTTAAAATGCCTAAGATTCTACCCAGATGCTTCTTAATCAATCTATCTTCAAAATCGAATGTTCCTGATTTGCCTTCTTTTAAACCAAATAATCTCGCGAGGCGCTTAAGCTCTTTTTGCTGCCAAGCTGAATCGGTTTTATTTTTCTCCCCCACCGCCGAGCTGGAGCCCTGGGCTGGATTGTCTAAACTAAACCCGCCTATTATCTTTGACCTGCGATTTAAAGCAACAAACTGCCTCTTGCTAAAATCTAATCCAACTCTGTTATCGCGGTATATTTCGCTCTTTATATGCGCAGCCAAAGAGATATGTAATGCCCTTAAGGCTAGCAATATGGCCTCGGCATTTTCTTTGTTTGAAATCTTTTTTGCTTTAATCGCTTCTGGAGAAGTTATGGGCTGGATAAGTATTGCTTTTATCTTGTTTCTCCGGATAAAAGAAATATATTTTAAAATCTCATTAATAAAACCTTCGGCAATTCCCTCTGGTGAAAAAATAATTGAAGGGTTTTGAGGGGCTACGTTCAAATGGGCAAAAGTACATACTATCCTATTAAAAAGAATGAGATAATTACAATTATCCGCCCCTTGCGATGTTAATACCTTTTCTTTGCTATTAACATTAATAATCCCGAATTCATTCGTCCTTAAGATTCCGGGGGGGCCACGGGTTACTGCTTGAGAACTAATAACTCCTGCCGCATGGCTAAGGCGGTACTTTACCGTATCTATCCCCTGCGGAGTTG
Source organism: Candidatus Omnitrophota bacterium (assembly GCA_043797735.1). GTDB lineage: Bacteria > Omnitrophota > Gorgyraeia > Gygaellales > Profunditerraquicolaceae > BS750m-G77. The sequence continues at coordinate 38,170 of JAZDPH010000057.1, forward strand.
AATCAACTATAGTCCATGGAATCCCTGCCTGCTTTAATAATTCCTGCAACGATATCCCCAATGCAGAGGCCAGCCCGGATAACGTATTGAACCTGATCCCCCCCTGGCACCCGTCTTCAATGCTGGTGACAACAGAAGGCCCTGATAAATGCGCTAGTCTTGCTAATTCTCTCTTGGAGCATTGCTTTTCTGTATGCAATCCTTCTACAAACTGCCCTAACACCATGCTATTCTCTATGGTAAGCGGGATTATGGGATTATTATTCTTTACCGGCGAGCTGGAGCCCTGCGCCGGGGCCGAGGAGGCGGCTTGCCCTAACGGAAAAACCTTGACAAAAAATCCTAAGATAATAGAATATGGCTGTATGTTAACAGGCAGAGAATTAGATACGTTATCTAACTTCTTCTTAGATGGAGCAAAGATACTGTTCGGTTCTTTGGTTGTAGGTGTTTTTGTCCCAGGCGCTTCTGGTAAAATCTCCTGGTTGACCTTTGTTGTTGGAAGCGGGATGACCATGGTGTTTCTGGCAATAGCGGCGCGCCTGTCTAAATTAGCGAAAGAATAAGGATGAATCTCTTGACTTTTTATATTCTGGCTGGAATTCTTGCCCTCATTATTTTTCTTTGGGCTACCAAAGGGAAAAGGTGATCTATTATGGATAGTTGGGCTTTTCTCTATATTATTGCTTTCATTATTATCGCCGTTGACCTCTTTGTTGTCCTTTCCTATAAAAAGAGATAGCGCTCTTGCGCTTCCTCGTAATAGCCCCATCAGAATCAACAGGCTGAAATAAAAGGATTGTAGACGCTTTACGGAACCATCGATAGGAGAAGAAGTTACGGAAGAAATACTTCCTCGGATGTATTTGCTTGCCAACTCCTTGTTAGACAACGAGCTAGATACAGCGTCTGGATTTTCTCCAACCACCGCGCCGACTTCCACCGGCGAGGCGGCGGGACCTTTCAATATTTCTCCTATGCTCTTAACCTTGACTAATGAGACTATGATATCCTGAGGGGAATAGTCTGAAACCCAACTTATTATCTTGTCAGTCCCGGCTTCCAACTCTTTAATGGTTTTAACCTTGGCTAATAAGACTGGCAGATAATCAAAAACATACCGATCAGGTTTACCGAATTTAACCTTGCGGTAGGCGGCCTCGTGGTTAGCATAGGCTTGAATCAAAATTATTATCTCGTTATTCCAAGCTCTCAACTCTTCAGGGGTTATAACTTTAGCTAATAAGGCTGGGAGACAACCCTTGAGATACCATTCTGAGAATGAATTATTATCGACATACTTGTTATACCCGTAAAGGTCACTGGATTTATTCTTGTAGAGTTGAATCACTCTTATTATCTCATCATTCCAAGCTTCCAACTCTTTAATGGTTTTAACCTTGGCTAATAAGTCTGGGATGGCTTTTTGATACCAATAATCAGAGCTTTCGAATAGACAAGAGAAGACTTGAGTCAAATTTATTATCTTCTGAATCCAGGCGCTTAATTCATCTATGTTTGTAACCTTGGCTAATAAGTCAGACAGACAATCCTCGACATAATAGGGAACGTTACTAAATGTAGCCTTGTAGGTATTGAGCAGACTCGTCTCTCTGCTACTTAACTCTTTTGCTTGAAGCTGAACTGTTGGTGAAATGGAACGATTGGAATCGGAGGGGGAGCTAAAAGGTAACTCTAATTGCCAAATGTATCCACTTCCATAAATACAAACCGGTGGATTTAAAGGATCAAAGATACTGTTAATGAAACTTAGCCCGAATTCTCCAACAGAGCTTGGATGTCTAAGCTGTCCATCAGTCATTACAGTTAACCCAAAAGGGCCTGTCTTTTGTCTTAGGTCGTTCCTATTTTCATCTTTAACAATAACTAATAACTCAATATCGTGCCCAGCTCCTTCCCGAGTACTCCCAAACCAAACAACTGCTAACAACGCATCTCCCAACTTATTCTGCAATGCTTTTCTTACTGATTCCCAAATATTTGGCAGTTCATTTACTACATTAAATACTGTATAACGTGCCAGGAATTCCTTTATCGCTATCCGCTCTTCTTCTGTTTTTTTAGGTATGATGAGTTCATAGTCTTGGCATTCGTCAGCTCCCATATAATATTTCTTTCCTATTTTACGAGTATTCATATCAGGCATACTCTCCGCCATCTTTTGGCCGTCCCTGATAGCAGCGTCTAATGTTAAAAGATTTCCCACCCAACGCTGACGGTTCAATAATAACCATACCAGCGCCTTACCTAACCCCTTACCATTGGGTAAGTTAGGATAGAGATGGGAAATAATTATTGTCTGCTCCTGCTGCAAGTTATAAAGTAACCTAATTTCTCCCTTTCGATAAATACCATCATCGTTTTGATATTCAATGATAAAATCAATATAACACAGCAACCCTTCGGTCAATAGGCGCTTTGTGTTTAAAGAATTGAATAAGCCTTTTTTAAAAGAATCGACACTCACCGTCATCTTAATATTAAGCCTAAGCCTTGCTAATTCCTTCAAATTGTAGGCACTAGGAAGCAATTCTATTATTCTCTCAAGAGAAAGCTCTACCGGCGAGGCGACGGAACCCTCGACAGAAGAAGAAGTTACGGAAGAACTGCTTCGGATGTCTTTGCTTCCTAACTCCGTGTTAGACAACGAGCTAGATACAGCATCTGGATTTTCTGGATTTACTTCTTTAGCAGAAGAATCAAATGGACCATTTCTTCTTCTTGCTTTTCTCAATAATTCAATATCATTCGGCCTCAACTTTGACAAAGATAATAGCGGGTTCTTCTCCGACATCCTTTTACTCTTAATAGACGAGCTAGATGAATCCCCTTCCTCCGTTCTGCGTATTGTGTATTGCGCATCCTTACTTGTGACGTTGTAATTTGTTATCTCCACCGCCGAGGAAGAAAAAATGCTGCCACGCCTACCCGAAAGGACGGGATCAAATAATCTGCTATCGGGATCTCCAGGATCATAAAACACATCCCCTCTATATCTCCTCGCCCTCTTCCGCTTGCTGCTAGGTCTCCTGTCTTTTCTTGGCTTTTTGCTATATTTTCTCCTCTTCCATCTCGCCCGACGGGATTCTTTTGGAGACAAAGGAGCTAAACGGAGTGAGGCTTTGTCGCTCTTTTGATTCAGCGAGCTGGAGCCCTGGGCCGAGGTCGCTTTATTAGCGGATAGCGTAGAGCGTTTAGCGGATAGGCCGCCGCTAGTCTCTGATTGTGTTAGCGGCGAGGCGGTATTGGTATGAATAGGGGGGACGTTTCCATTTTTACCCCCCGCCGCCGGGTTGGAAACATTAAGTTTCGATGAAGCCGCCGGCCTAAACCAGAGGCGATTATCTATCTTCCCTAACCTCTTTGCAGCCTCTTTCTCCGACATTCGCCCCGTATATACGAATCTTTCGATAGTATGTACGCACTCCGTTACCTTTGCATTTCCCCCCCGTCCATACAACATTGCTAATAACTGAAAGTACTGCAACAATAGAGATATTCGGGACGTACCATCCTTCAGTCCATTATTCCCATTAGCGCTTTCAATCCTTGTCCGCAAAATCTGAATTACCTCGTGGCTCGTAAGAATAACATCATGCACTACCGGCGAAGCACCGCTCTGCCTCAGCGCCGAAGAGGAGCTACTGGCGGCAGATAGAATAAAGTTAATAAAAATAGGAGGAGGTTCAAACTGTAGACGCTTTACGGAACCATCGACAGGAGAAGAGGCCGCATAAAAAATACTTGGGATGTATTTCTTTCCTAAGTTCCTGCTAGACAACGAGCTCGATACAGCGTCTGGATTTTGTTTAAGAAAACCTGCAATCCCGGAAAAGGAATCTGGGCTGTGGTGAGTGAAATATCTTATAGATGAGAAGTATGCTATGGGCATTGTCACTGCAAGCGATATAAAGGTTGGATGCCTTATCACTCGCCATAATTCTTTTAAATATCTAATACCCTTCACCGCCGAGGAAGAGGTGTATTTATTTTCTGGGAAGATTACCTTAACGTTCAATCTCTTGAGATAAATATTTCCACTGGTAGTGCTTTGTGAGGGACGATGGCCATCAATGCTTACGATATCACCATCAATACCTTCTTGCATCCTCCTTCCTTTTAATCTACATTGCCCTGTCGTTTTATCAAAGGTTAACTTTTCTATCGCGCCGATATATGTTTTTCCTTCTCTTATAGCTGTAAGTGAGGCATGATTTGATGTGACCGCAGCCGATAATATTCCGTCTACGGCCGGAATAGAAAGCTTCAGGGATTCTTCAGGAGGGATATAATCAAAGATAGCAATAATTCCTAATTCGCCTTCTCCCTGCGTATCCATTTGCTTACGCAACACCTCCACACGTCTAGCAAATTCCTCTAGTGGCACGCCGATGGCGATAAGTATTCTACCCACCACACCATTACCGCAGACAGGCACTCCTCGAACAAAGGGCTCTTCATCACCAGCCAAAAGATCTGCATCTTTTTTCTTTTTTATCAATGGAGCCGCCCTTGATTGAAGCAAATACGTTGTAGCTCGACCTTCCAGGCTTTCAACGGTTATCTCCACATCCTGAGGCTCTCCTTCAAACACATCCAATTTGTTACAAATTAGCTCGATTTGTTTAAAGCGTACGGGATGAACATCTTCCAAAACCTGAATTAATGGATCGGCTGATTGACTCCTGCTAATCAATAGGGAATGAGTCGTTAACCCTCCGACTATATCGGATCCTTGAGCACGCGGTTTGTAATCGCCGTGAGGCATACGGGCGCTGGTATCCGGATCCCGGGTAAATACTACCGCGGTTCCAGAATCTGGATTAAGATTCCCAAAAACCATCTGTTGCAAAGTGCAGGAAGTACCCCAGGCCTCGGATATCCCAAAATTCTTTCGATAGGCAGCCACGGATGGGCTATTCCAAGACTCAAAAACAGACTCTATGCATCTTAATAAAGCTTGCAAAGGATCCTTAAGGGCCTCTGCTAAATTGATGCCCTTGTCCTCTATTTCGGCCTTAAACAATCGGATAAGGCGCCGATATTGTTGAGCGTCAAATTCATCAATGGTTATCTTTTCGTTATCCAATCCCTGTGCCTTAGCCACTTCCGACTTCATTGTGTCGATAATATCGATGAATACTCGACATCCTATGCCGGCAAAGGCTTCTGCGTAGTCCCTAAGGAATAAGCGGTAGGTATCATATACGAATCGATAGTCTCCATAAAACTGCAGCATCTTTTCAACGATAGCATCATTAAGCGCCGCATTGGTAAATGTTTTTAATTGGCCGGGCATGCTTATGAAAGAACCACCCCGGACAGAAAGTAATAAGACTGCATTTTCATCTACCCCTGCCTTTTTTCGAGCCCTCATGATTTTTTCCTGCAACGGTTTATCTAATTTTTCCAGCATAAAAGGAAACGCCTTTTTCGCAGCAACCTCAATTTGCAATACGGCATCGACTACCATTGCAACAAACTCAGGATGACGGCTGCTGTCTTTTCCCCATAATTGCGGCTGGCGGAAAACATCGGTAGTAAAACACGCCCACGGTGGTACAGACAACCCCAGCTTAGTATAGTCAAGTAAACCCTTGGCCTTCGAACCTAAAATAACAGGAGAAATCTCCCCTCCAGCTTGAGAATAATCTGCATATAGCAGTTCATTATTCTTTCTCTTGAGAATAACGCCGTCATCAAAGGCCAAAAGACAATGTTCTATAATCTCACGGGCACTCTTAGCATATCGCTGCAGTAAATCAATAACCATACTCTCCGCTCTTAAATCACCGATAAGCTTCTCCTGGACATATTGATAGAATCCTGCATCGTCCAATTGGCTTACTGAAGGAGAATCCCGGTATGCGCCTGCCAAATTGTTTCTGCCTATGCTCTGAGCTACCAGTTTCGGCATATTGCTAAAACTATAATTAAAGAAACTAAAATATCGGTAAAATTCATCCTCAAGTCCAGACACAACATCTCTCAACTGGCCTAAAGTGAAAGCCTGAGTTTTAAGCATGGTATTTATCTCGGTCAGGCGCCGGGCAGCCAATCCCTGGAGCTCTATCTTATCCAAAACCAATGTAATAACCTCAATAACAAAAGCTATATCGCCGACTGCTTTATCGGGCAATGGTTTTTCCTGTTTTTCAGTAACGGCCTTTACCTTCCTTATTCGTTCGATAGCCTCTTTAAACTGCCCCCGATACAAACCATCGAGTAATTCATCTTCGTGGAGTTCCAGTAGGCAAGACTCATTAAAAGAAGAAAACTTTCTTTCCCAATATTGACCATAATATCCTACATCTAAGAATCCCCATCTATCATTGGCGATATGACGTTTTATTGCTAATTCTTTGGTAATCTTAGGTTTCTGAACGTAAGTTAATACCATCTTTTTTATCTTGCGACGTATCTGGGCAATCTTCTTTAATGCACTCACATAATCGCCTCCCTCGATACATTTAATAACCTCTTGACTTAACGAAACGCTCGACAGATCTTGCCGCATCGATTGTACGTCGGGGTATCGTCTCCGTGTCCATATCCGCAATTTAAGAAGATGCCCGACTACTTTGCGTTCTTCTACGCTTCCTTTTTGAGTTTTCGCAAAAAATGAATCCAGCTCCTCAAGCGGTATCAATAGAGGATCCCCGGCCAAGGCCTTTACCTCTTCATAAATCTGATGCAAAGACTCAACAAAATCCTCGCCTAGGCTATAGAAAACCTCGCTGAGCGCCTCTGGTTTGATAAAACGTTTTATTAAACGCCCGCGTTTCTTTTCTATCGCTAAGAGAATCGTTTCAATAAAATCCTTATCATTAGAGCTGGGCTCTCGGTGCAATTTTAGTCGTATATATCGCAAGAGGTTATTTTGTCCTCTATAAATATCATCTAACTCCGCACTCGCATCCCTTATTCTCTTTGAATAAGAATCACTTCTGTCTAAACTGTAGGGGATAGAATGAATTAGCATTGCCACCAGATAATAGACATCTCCGATATTATCATTCAACAGTTCGCTGATTGCCTCCTGCACAAAGTCGCCTTCATAAAATTCAATCAATTTAAGCCTCAGCGCTACGATGAGAAATACGATTATTTGAAATCCGCCAACCGGATCATTACAAACGGCTTTCAGAAAACTTCTTATCATTTTTGCATCAATACTTACCGCGCTGGCTAATATTAGAATAAGAACATCTTGAATGAGTTGAGGATTTCTCTCTTTCAAAGCCTCAACAATCGCCAATTGTGGCGCCCATTTTCTCTTCCCTAATTCTGCGTTCGCCAGGAATTTAAAGGTTTCTATATCGGGCATATCTGCCATCACGACCCAGTTGCTGAGCGAAGCAAAACCACATCGGCGCAATAACTCATTAAACACCTCTTCCGTCAGGCTGCGACGAAATTCAAAAAGTTTATCTAATCTATCCTGAAGCCTTAGCACATCCTCCGCAGAAAGATTCACCGTAAAAAATACCGAGTGGATAAAATCGGAAAAGGTGGGGAATCCCACTTTGGCAAAAATATCTTTTGCCAAAGAATTAACAATGCCTTCTCCTGCCTCCCCATATAAATACAGCAGATCTTTCGGTTGCATACAAGGAGCAAGGCAATCTAAAATAACGGCTGCGTATTTACGGGTATTCATATCTCCCTTTTCAATTAGACTCTCTAATAGCGACTGCATTGCGAAAGCTTGCACTCCTTTATTCGTTAATGCCTGCTTCGCAGCCGATCGAACATCCTTAGGTTCAAAAGGTGCGGTTAACCTTAACAAATGCGTAACCCCATAGGGGCCGGTTAACCCAAATGCCTGCGCACTGTAAAAACGAATGTCGCCTGATTTATCTGACTTAAAAATATCCTCTATCTTATTAAAGGCGAGCTTTCTGGCCTCATCTGAAACATCGACACCAGAGAGAAGCTTACTAATAATCTGAAGGCTAAAAGAATTGAACAACTCCCAAGGCCTAAACAGGCCACTCTCCAAGAATGCCTTACGTAACTGGCCTATATTTGTAAGATTATCTTTTACTAAGGCATTTATCTGCTTGCGCCGTGTATCCGTAATCTTGCTCCATACTCCAAACTTTAAGATAGTCGCCAATATCTCTTGTGCCGCAAAAAGCACCTCCTTATCTTCGGGCCCTAAGGTAGGCCAATCCAACTGATACTCCCGGGCCATCTCTTCCAGATTTACGGAGCTGTTCGCTTCCCTATTTTTACCCCCCACCGGCGAGCTTGCTCCCTGCGCCGGGGCCGCTGAAGCGGTGACTTTTGTCATTGCGAGGCGCGCATTCGCTTCGCTCAGTCTAAACTCCGCGCCGAAGTAATCTCTGGCTGCCTCCACCGGCGATGTGGCGGAACGATTCATTTCTCTAATAATCCTGATTTCACTAGGGAATAAAGATTGAGCTCCTCTCGCCTCTAAAATTACCTTTAACAAACCAGGATGCCCACTATAAATTAATTTTTCCACCACCGGATACACATCTTCTCTAACTCTAGATTTAGTTATGTCTTTTTTTGTTTCTGCTAATACACCAAGATATTCGGCAGCAGCAAATAAGTCAATCCTATGCCATCTCTTACTGCTGTGATTTCTAAATTTATCGTTATTATTTAAAGTCTCTATAACATCTGCTGCTTTGAGAATTCCTGTAAGCAGCCTTATCTCTTCATCGGCATCCGAAGGCATCCGTTCAGGATAAGTATGGTCCTTAACAATAGTATAGATATCCTCAGTCAGAAGGAAACCCATTGTACTTTCAAGCTGCTTAATAATTCCTGCCCCCCGTCCAGCGTGGTCAAACAATATGAACAAGTTATCTTTAATACCTTCCCGCAAAGAAACTTTCCCTGTCGATTCAATAATCACTAAATTTGTTAGATCCTCGCTCTTTATGCCTCCTGTTGACAATTTTTTATTTATTTCCTGTTCGATGCATTCTATCACTTGTTGGAATATAGTGGCCCCCTTTGGCCTCGTCTCGATTTCGTGCTGTTTCTTAAGTTTCTTTATCTCCGAAACCATTTTCCAATTAAGCCCATTATAACCAATGTCGTGCAGTAACGCTGCCACTCTCAATTTCTCTACGGAAGCTTTTTCCAAACCCATCTCTTCTGCAATTATAACAGCTATCTCAGCAACTCTTTTGGCATGGTTACGATAAATCTCTGGCGGTAAATTTTCATCATATAAATCCAAGACCTGTTCTACGTTCAAACTAGAGCAAGCAGACAAAGGCGAATTCATAGACTCCTCCTCCACCGCCGAGCCCGCCTGCGGCGAGATTTCGCCGTTCTTTTGCTTCAGCGAGTTGGAGCCCTGCGCCGGGGCCGCTTTATTAGCACTTAGCGCCAAACCGGAAGCCTTCTTAGCCTTAGGAATAACTGTACTAAATTTTTTAGCAGTGCCCCACCAAAGAATCTCTTCTCCATGATGCGGAAACCACACTTTTACTCTTAGGTTTTCTTTTAACCCTGCAACTTGAACAACCGCGCATAAGCCAATTGGAATATAATTTATTTTATCCCCCGCTCGTGGCAATATCGCAACATTTGCCGGTTCCAACGGCTCTATCTCCGGTGCCGGCAGAAACTTTCCCTGCTTAATCTCCTTATAATCATAGCCGGCGGCAGTTACTGCTTTTTCCCAGGTTCCAAAATGATACCGGCCAGCGTAATACAAGGAACTGTGTTTCTCTTGCATATAGGTTACGTTTAGTTTATCGCTGCCTTCTTCTTCGGCTATCCGCTTGATTTCGGATATAACCTTCTTTTTTGACCAAGACCCTACCTGCTTAATCTCATCATAATTATAGCCGGCGGCAGTTACTGCCTTTTCCCAGGTTCCAAAATAACGGCAGCCATTATTATACAAAGAGCTGTGTTTCTCTTGCATATAGGTTACGTTTAGTTTATCGCTGCCTTCTTTTTTGGCTATTCGCTGGATTTCGGATATAACCTTCTTTTTTGACTGGGACTCTGTCTGCCTAATCTCATCATAATTATAGCCGGCGGCAGTTACTGCCTTTTCCCAGGTTCCAAAATAACGGCAGCCAGCATGATACAAGGAACCGTGTTTCTTTTGCATATAGGTTACGTTTAGTTTATCGCTGCCTTCTTTTTTGGCTATTCGCTGGATTTCGGATATAACCTTCTTTTTTGACCGTTTTTGACGTTTATTTTTTTTCTGCTCCCCTGGGATTGCACATATCGCTCTCTCTAATGCTTCATTTATATTAGCAATATGTAACTCAAGATCGGATATTATATCTAAATCACCGCGAACATCCGCTCCTGGAGCATTTAATGCAAGCTCTATCTCTTTAAGTGATAATTTACTATCTCGACTATGCTTTTGGATGAGCTTAGCTGTATGCTTAATTGTCTCCTTGTATATTTGCGAAGCCATCTCCTGAATTGACATCCCCTGGTCTAATAACCCGGCTGTTTTCTGCTCCTCTTCTCTTAAGCTAATCTCAAGCCCATCAATCAACCTGCTAATTATCCCAGTACCGGACAACTTACTCTTACTTAAGGCTATTATATCTAATTTTCCGATCTTGCCTAGTTTTCTCAAAATTACCAAAACCTTTGCGTTATAATCTACATCATTAGGATCAAACTCAATTCCCCTGCTCGCATCTTTAGCTATCGTGCTGGAAGAATCAATTTTTCCCCCCGCCGAGGAGGCGGATTTTACCTGCGAGGCGGGGTTTATAGAGATAGAGGAATGTTTTTTCAAAGAATTTAGTGACGAAGAGCTCTTATTTTTACCAAACTGTAGACGCTTTACGGAACCCTCGACAGAAGAAGAAGTTACAGAAGAAATACTTTGGGGGTCTTTGCTTTCTAACGTTCCTTTAGACAACGAGCTAGATACAGCGTCTGGATTTTTCTCAGATGTGCCAATAGGGAACGTTTCTGTTTTTTCTTCCCTCACCGCCGAGCTGCTCTTCGGCAGGATTAAATGCCTGGTGGTGGCGCTGCGGGCTAATTCGATAAACTCTGGATCGCCTGCCAGCTTTTCAATTACTCTTAAAACCCTCGGATCGCTATTTAACTTCTTAAGCAGCCTTTCGGCCCAGGAGATCATCACAGCCGGGTCAAACTGCGCATGCTCCCTCGTAGCGAGAGGATTAAGAGAAAACAAATTCATTACTTTTATATTTAAGTTGAGCAATGAACAGGCTCCGGCGCCCAGCAGAGGGCTGGAGAGGGAAGAAATAGGAGAAGCCGACTTAGTATCCAAGCCCAGAAAGAAGGGCCTAAGGAATTCTTCTCTTATATCCCGCATATCCTGAACAGAACAATCTTCCATATTTCTAGAAAAAAGAACTCCTGAATTAGCATAGATGATTAATTCTGCCGGGAGAAAGAGAAAGAGAAGGTAATCCTCCTTCTTTGTAAAGGCAACATATCGCTTCCCATGGCCCTTTTTCTCATCAATTCTGGTTATTTCTTCTTGGCCCTTAGGCTTATTGCTTTTTGGCAATAGGATTTTAATAAACCGCCCATCAAAACTGGTAGAATTGATCTCTTCGCTCTTCTGTCTATTTAATATTTTACGTAACTTATGGCTCTCAACAATCCTCTGCCGGTTATCTGTATTACCAAAGTAATTCCTCATAACCCGCCCAATAAAGCCCTGCACAATATCATCACTTAATAAATCTTTTATCTGTACCGTTCGTTTGTCATTTGGCGCTATGCCTGAAGACCACTCTTGTGCCTCTGAATCATAGAAGAATACACGCCCTGTATTGAAAACAATAAAAAGCATATTTGTAGGCTTTGCCATATCAATCAAAATCTTAACAGCAAGGCAGCCGCCACGCCCGCTCTGACGCGGAATTAAAGCTACAAGGCCTGAAAGATAATGCCCTAATTGCAACCTTACCTTGTTAATCGTCACCCTTACGCTAGGGGCATTTATTTTTATCAATTGCTGATTTTCTAATTTACCTACAAGAATCTTAATTTCTTCGCCAGCATCAGATAAGCCTTCCGGTAAATTCTCCACAGCGCTCTCTATGGCCTGCTTAATGGCAGCTAATTTTTCCTCCGATATTATTCTCTTTTTTACTTTAGATCTTGTCGCTTCTGCTTTTTCTGCCCATCTCTTAATTTCCTTCTCTTTGGATTCTCTAATTGCCCGCCTCAATCGCAAAAGGTTTGTATATAGATACACGGCTTGCTTCATTGCCCCATCCAAACCAGTGCCTTCATAATTACTTTCATATCTAACTTTAAAATATTTATCTTGCTCTTCTGTAACCCGCTCAATTGCCTCAATCTCCTCAGGATTTTCACAATTATTCAATATCAATCTATCTATCCACGCGCCTTCTTGATCAAATAATGCCAACCTAACAAGAGCCCATAGCGCTCTATCCCTATATAATAAGCCTTCATTCTCATCATTAGAAAACAAAGAAACTAAGCTGTCTCTTACAAACCGATTTTTCCAATCAAGCCTTTCTTGATAAGTTAATACAAAAGCGCCTTGTTCATTTTTTGGATTATGCCAATATATTTCTTTCATCAACTCTAATATATGCCACTTATTTTCTTCTTGAAGAAAGCCTAAATACAACCTCAATAAACCTACGCCTGGAAAATTAAAATAAAGCTCCGCCAAAATATCTGTTAGGTCCCTGTTGTACTCGCGAGCCCCTCCAGCTATTCCTTTAACTCCATTTCTATGAACCAGTTTCATTTGCGCTTTATTATATTTTTCCTCTTCGAGAGATGATTCGTCTTGAAACCCTGATATTTTAAAATAAGCAGAAACTAATTCGGAAAGTCCTTTATTAATCGCCTCTTCTATCCCAAGAATATCCTGCCAGTCTTCATAAAAATCTTCCCATGAGAAATGCCTTATTATCTCTTTTATAACTTTTTTGAAGGAATTAATAGCTTCTCCGGGACAAAACGCAATTATTTTCTGTCCTTGGTTCGTATATAAATTATCTTCTATTTGTTTATTAAAATAATCCTCTATATGGCTCTTTAATTGGCCGGCAATCTGCCCGCAAATTTCCTGTTGATTCGCATTACTAAAAAGTTGATAGATGATATATAAAGCATTATAGAAATTGGGCTCTTTATTTCTTAATCCAGCAATAATGGCCTTATTGAAGCTTGTGCGGAATGCTTCTTCTTCAATGATTGTTTTTACAACTATTTTTTGATGGGCCTTTGATATTGGGTTTTCATAATACAAAGGATGTATTAAATCTGCTAATTTTTTAATGACTTTATCTTCGCACATAGCCATTATGGCCTGGACTCTCTTTATCAAATTTTCAATTATTTTTTCTTTCTTATTTGCCCCCTTCCCTGCTGTTTGCTTTACAGAACTAGAGGCAGCGCCGGCGGGAGAACTGCTCACTACTGACGAACTAGAACAAGCCATAAGCGGAACTTTGACAGCAAGCGGCGCTGTTGAAAGCGCTTTCCTTGAGCGTAAAAATAAAAGGCCGGAGGCTTTGCTCCAAATTAAAATAAACCCCGCTGGAAAAGGCCTGTTCCCCGCCAGCCACGGAGGGCAGAACAGAGCCGTTAATATTTCCAGCGGGGCATAGAATAAGGAGATTGGGCCGTTTCTATCCTCCACCGCCGAGGAGCTAGAGCGTTCTATAGGGAGGAGGTTATTCTCATTGAGATTATTCTTAGTAAATTTTTGTATAATCAATTCAACCTGCGTTTTTGCAGCATCTATAATTTTTACTTCCGGACCTAATGCCTCTTTGATTAAAGATGTTATATAACCATAATGACTGCATCCCAAAATTAGCGCCTCTATATTTCGTGAGTTAAAATATCCTAAATTTCGCCCTATTAATTCCTTAAGCTTCTTTGCTGCATCCGGACTTTCCAAATTATCTCCTTCGATTACCATAATAACTTCATCGGGAAATGCCCTAGAAAATATTTTAATTCTCTCATCCAGTCCTGTTAAGGCATCTGAGAAAGCATTACTTTCTATTGTTCGCGGCGTAGCTACAATTCCAACCCTTTTAAATCCGAATTCTATCACTGCCTTGGTTACAGGCTTAATGAAACCTATTACTTCTCTATTCTTACCCTCTTTCTCTAAATATTCCTTTGTCATTTGCAAACAAAGTGCTGAAATAGTTCTACAGGCAAAAACAATAGTCTCAGGGTCGTGCATATTTAGACAGGACTTAACTTGCGTTAATGTAATACGTTGAATTTGTTCAACCGGTTTCGAGCCAATGGGGGCTACTTGCATATTATAGTAACCTATAGTTTGCAAAGGCAACTGAGACAAAATTGCATTAAATACATTAAGGCCGCCTATACCTGAATCGAAAACCATAATATCCTTTTTGTTCTGCTTTATCCCTGAAGAAATGGCGGAGCTGCTTTCTTCCACTAATGCTACTGGTAAACTGGAAACCCGCGTCGCTTCCGCCGCGCCTGCGGCACAAGCTGATTCTGTTGCCGCCGGACTGCCGGCAGATTTAATTCGTCCTACCGTAATTTCAATAGCATTGTCGTCTATTAGTTCTATTTGTTCCAATTCCTCCTTTATATACTCGTCAAGCGGCTTATTTCGCCCTTGGCCCCTTAAACATTTAGGCACCTCAAGATTTAAACACCACGTATAAATTTTATCTATACATTCTATTCCATCATAGTCTTCTGTAATATTAATTCTCTTATCTAGTTCCCATAATGCATTAAGGATTGTGTTCAATAGATTCTCTTCTTCCACGAGCGTCTTTACTACAAGCCTCCTTTTTATAAGCAGCCCCGCTTGCCTGGCTTCTTCATGCTCCTGGCTTCTTACGTCCGCTATTTTTCCTAACCGCTTAAATGCTGCATCCTTCTTTGAATTATCAAGCCTGAAAAACACAACAATACAATATCTGCCGGATATCCAATAAGCTTTGATATGCTCAACAGCCCCTCCAAACTGCCTAATAATCCCGGTGATTTCCCTCCTTATCCCCGGCCGGTCGTATTTAGGGTAAAATTTTAAATAAACATATCCCTCGGGAACCTTCACTTGTTTTCCTGCGAAAGGCATTGTCTGTTTCATTGTTGCCTTAATATAATTTTTCTTTTTAATTTCTTCTGGCAAAGAATAGAAAAACTTACTCCCAATTATTGTTAATCTATCAGGAAGAGACGTAAACTCCTTTTGATAAGCCTTCTTATTAGAAAAAGGAGTGGTTATTTTCTTGCAGGCTGCCGATAGCGCGCTAATTGTAATATTATGTTTCTTAACCGTTTCTTCAATAATTTGCCGAGCTTTCTTACGAATATCCTTTTTCTGACGCTTGTTTTCTTTGCGGTAATAGTGTGTAATAATAATCGTTAGGAGGCGCTGCAGCGCCATATCGTCTTCTTTGCTTATTGAACTGCTTGCGGCCCGATGCCCCTCTGCCGGGCTGGAAGAAATGCTATTCCCGGAGCGGGTAGAGGCAACTATCTCTCTAATCGCCTTTGAGATTTTGTGCGGATGGTGATGGCTCTTTTGCCGTTTATCTTCAAAATCCCCCCTCACTACCCTTATTCCCATGTACTCTATAACACCTGTCTCGAGCAGGACGTGATACCATTTAGGTGCAACCGCGTCGTTGACCAAGGTATAGTCAAGATACTGCGCAGGTAAAGCGGGCTCATCATCTGATTGCTTCAAATAAGCTAATACCGTCTCTACTATATCGCCGGCAGTAAAAGTGTCTGGTGTTTCTGCGAAAGATTCCCTGAAATTCCACCATGAGATATTAGGTATTAGAATTTTAAGGGCGCGGGACTGGCGAATCGCCTTAGCGACTCCCTTAACTGATAGGACAGGAATATAGCTTGTAAAGATACTGCCGGGGCCGATGATTATTACGTCTGCCTCTCTGATAGCTTCCAGCGCCTCTTTGACCGCCTCAGGCGGCTCAACCTTTTCGTAGGCCTCCCCCTTTCTCTTTACAAAGAATACTCTTGAAATTCTATCTTTTGGATTTAAATGGTGGCTAATCTCATGTTCTCCAACAATAATCTGGCGCTTCTGAGTTTCACAGGCGATATCTAAATTAGCTAAAGTCACCGGAATCACTTGGGCATATTTACTTACCCCTAAAACATCGCATACCTGCCTAACAGCTTCAGACAAATCGTTTCCTGCTTGAAAGTATTCACTGGCTAAGATGAGGTTGCCCACCTTTGCGCCAAACAGGTTAAAGTTGGGGCCATCCCTAATTTTCTGCGCGATAAAGTACTCTATAGAACCTTGGAGAAATTCTTTAATATCAAGGGGAAGGCCGGCGCCTTGAATTTGTATTATCTTCTCCAGCTCCGCCATAAGCTGCTCGTTATCTTTTTCGGTTTCTTTTGCTTTCGGAAATCTATGATTAAATATAGCCTGAAGTATCGTGCCATACTTAGCCTTAGACAATAAAGTAACTAATCTATTCCGCAGGTCTCCAACCGCAGGCATATCTAAGGCCTTCCGTAAGCGACCTGTAGTTTCTCCATTATCAAATACAGTTGTAATATTAGTAATCCGAGCCCCCTCCTTCATAAGCCCTTCAACCACTCTCTCTGGGCCAGACCCTCCGCCGATAACGACTACCTTAAGCCCCTTCAGAAGGCCGGGTTTTGAATCTTTACTATCCAGCGGCGAACCGGACTGACGTAGTAGATCGCTCAACTGGCCTAAGCTCTCAATAACCAAGTCAAAAGGCTCGGCCCTAACCGTGCCATCATCCCGGCTTTCTGCCTTGAATAACTCCCTGGCCTTTTCCAGCTTGCTTTCTCTTTCTCTATCCGCCGCCGCGAACATCGCCAGCCGCACACCCTTAATGGCTTTTCTCAACCCGACAATTACCCTCGGCGCGTCATCCACTATTAAAACTTCATCCGCTGAAAACCCATTATCCTCTATTATCCGAGCCATAGCCTCTATTTTGGCGCTTACCCCATTAGTTTTCTTGCCCTCTTCTTCATTAAGACAAAACCTTATCTCCTCAAAATATCTCTCCAGCTCGAAACGTTTTAATATAGCTCCCTTGCTTTCATCCGAGGCAGAAACTATAAAAAGAGGTACTGCCAAACTTAACTCTTCAATCGCCTCTATCGCTTGCGGAGTCAATAAAGATGCGGCTGAATCGGAAAGCAAGATTCCTTCTATCCACTTGTTTCTTAACTCCTCATAGGCCTTTATGTATGCCCCAACGGCCCTGAGCCCTTTTCCGCCCTGCCTTTCTATATGTTTGATTACCTCCGGCAACATTTCTCTGGTAGGCGTACCCAAGATATTCGCAAGGAATTCATCTATCCACTCTTCAAAACTACCAATCTCAAGCCCAGCCTCCTCCAACATCGTATGGATTATTTCCCTTAACGCAGCCCGACAAACAGGCACTGTCTCCGCGATTACCCCCTCCAGATCACATATAACCATCTTAATCCCGCGCAAGGCAATAGAAACCGGCGAGCTGGATTTGTTTCTTAACGCACTACTGCATAATAAGAGCTTATTATACGCTGATTCTGACAATATAGATAATTTACAGAATGTTCCGTCAGTATATTGTGACCAAGGAATATCGAATTCTAGCGCGTGCCCGAACCGTTTTTCCATATACTGCGCTGCCTCATCAGTCAAAAAAAGAATTAACTGTTTGCTTGAAACATCGTAGTCTAAAGAGACAAAAGGGGCTTTATCTAATTCGATATTAAGCTTATCTAAAAAACAAGACCCTGTAAATCCGGATAAAACATACTTATTATCCGAAAGCGGCATTAGCGGTATCCCAAAAGTGATTGTTCCTCCTGTATGGTCCGGGAACTGAAAGACTAATCTGTTGTTTCTATAATTTAAACTCACTTCTAAACTGTAAGGGCCAATTGACGCAACCTCGTTTACCCACCAGAGGTAAGCGGGAAGTCGATCAAAAAACTCACTGATAACAATATATTTATTAAGGCCTGGCCTTGGTAATTCTATTTTCTCTTTTTCACACTCTGACTCAGATATCAGCTTCCATTTACAAGCTCTAGCATCAGATACAATAGAGTAGCGTATATCTTGGAGAAATAATTCCTGACTATGATAACCCAAATGTTTTTCAAGAGCTTCTTTTGCTTCATCTGTAAATATTAGAATATACTGCTCTAAAGATTGATTCCAAAATAACCCGACAAACGGCGGATTCAGCACAGTTACATCATATCTGAATATACAGTTATCACTTTTAAAAGAAATAACATAACCTTTTTGTTTTCTATTGTAGATAAGGGGTATAGACAGATATTTACCGTTGGTGAAATTAAACCTTAAGTAATCCGAGCCAAGAGACGCTCGCATGCTATATCCTCCTCTGAGCTCTGCAACTTTTGATACATACGGAAGCTGGCTAAAAATATTACGGATATAGGTAATAATTTCTTCCCTTGTCTGACGAAGGAGAAAAAAGTCATTTTCTAACCTCAAAACTGATTCATTTTTTAAGAGATGTCTCTGTTTGAAAAGTAACAGCGTTAACAGATAACTTACGTCCAATGGCAATAGTAGCTTCAAAGCCCATTTTATGAGCATTTCCGAGAGAGTTTCTTTATGAATATTCCCTAAGACGGCTTTGTCAGGAGAATTAAGGCTATATCCGGCATGTGCACAATTGAAGACTTGGCCTTTAATATTTATATACAGCGATAAATTCCTTGGATTATTATGGTCATCTATATCATCTTCTTTAACCATAGCTTCTCTCCGTTCCAACCGCGTTGCTGCGCCTTGGGCAATGATCTTCCTAATATTAAAAGCCTGAGGATATTTTGTATATTTTCCCGCGAGGCCATATTTTGCAATTAAATCTTCTGCTACTTGCATACCCCCTACTGGAGGTATACGAATGTTGTATTTTATAGCAAGCCTTCTGTTCTTTCTTACATATTGTTCTGCAGACGAAACAATTTCTTTGAGATCCTTTCCGCGCCTTCTCATTGCTTCTTCATGTGCCACATCAATAGAAAGCCAAATTACTGTGTTAGCAGGGAATAAATCTATCATATTAAGAAGATAGAAGCCATTAGTCACTATATTTACAGTGCCAATATGCTGACAGGCAAACCTAAGTAACTCTATAAAGTTAGGATGGGCGGTAGGTTCTCCTCCTTCTAAAAATAAGGCCGGAAAACCGGAGCATTTTTTAACAAAATTTTTGAAAAGTTCCGGCGGGAAATCTTTATTTGGTTCCTGGTTTATTACGTCTTCTGCCAAGCAAATATTGCAATCTAAAAGACACTTGTGCGTTAATAAAACGGTTATTAGTTTGGGATCCATGTCAAGCAAGGAACACAGGTAGCTAAAAATGATATGTTCTTTTTGAGGGGAATTTAAAACTTCTTCAAGAGCCAACAGTCCATTATGCCCTGTAGGTAAATTATTAAGAAAAAGTTGCTTGCACTCATCATTGTTCCCTCTACCGTTCGACGCGCGCGACTTCAACGGCGAGGCGGAAGAACGAACAGGCTCAGCTATCGAGCTGCTGCTGCCGGGAATACCTTTATTATCTAAAAAGTATTCTTGGAACAAGTTCGGCCATTCTGTTAAACCAAGCCCCTGTAATTTGCTCAAATTACAATCAACCATCCTGTTCATTTTCTTGAACTGCAAAGGTGAGTTGCTTCCGTTCTCAATGTTCCTTACTTGTTGTTTCCTCTTGCTCAACCAATATAAAGAAATAGTAATTACTCCTATTATACAAGCACCAGCGCTTATAGATGGGAAACTAATTTTTCTTCGCTCATTGGTAATGTCCATTTTGTATCCATCTCTGTCGCAAGCGACAATAGGGGACGGTTCTATTTTTTCTTTCCCCGCCGCCGAGCTGGAAGAGGAATTATCCTCTATTATCTGCCTGGTTTCCCGCACTTGTTCTGGATAAGAATTGCTGACCGCAATAATAACATCGAATTTTTCGCCTTTAAGCTTTACTCTTTTCTCGCTTATTATTCTGTCAATGCATTGCCGGAAATCTTTCGGGAGGAATCTTGGCCCGCGCTTTTTCTCTTTCCGCGCCAGGGCTATTGTGGAAGGACAACAGAGGAATTGCCTCATTTCGGCCAATGTAAGTTTTACAGACACGCTACCTTTCTCGGTTACTGTTACCCGAGAGATAATCTGGGGCCTACCTCTGATAAATGCGTTTATTGCTTTTACAACGTAACCACCGTCAACTTCTCCGAAGTAAACCATGTTTCTTATCCTATCGAATGTGCTGTCAGTAAGCACCATTAGGTGCGACCAATGCGCTAAGTCAATCCCTATTACCTGCTGGTAAAGTTTACCTAAAGTAAGATGAAACTTAAACTCAAATATGGTATTGTTTGAAACCGCATCAAGCTCCTTCTTGCCATAAATTGACTTATTTAACGTTTGCAATTTGCCAAGGCTGATCTTTTCCAGAGTGCTGCCTCTCTTTACGATAATTTCGTAAAGGCCGGATAATTCGCCTGCTAACCCCAGAATCTGGCTGCGGCCTGTTTCGCCTTTTGAGAAAGCAGCTGCCATACCTCTAACAGCATTATAAACAGCCCTGTGCACCAGTTTTTGGGATTTCCCTTCATATGAGAGCAGTCCTTCTATTTTCTCCCGCAGCCTTTCAAAAGAAAAATCCCTATTTTTAAATTTGCTGATTTTTAACAAAGCTTTTTCAATCTCCTCTAGAATAACGGAGTCAGTCACCGGCGAGCTGGCAGCATAAGTTTTCAAGATAAAAATACAATCTTGACTTTTGCTGGAATGTATAGTATTATTTAATTGATAGAAGGAGATAAAAATGAAAAAACGTGAATTTACAGTATTAATTGAACGCGACGAAGATAATATACTTATCGCTACTGTCCCAGCCTTGAAAGGTTGCCACACCCAAGCAAAAACTATACCTTTATTATTGAAAAGAATAAAAGAAGCCATATCTTTATGCCTGGATGTGGAAGAACCTTCTAATCTTGAGTTTGTAGGCTTACAAGAAGTTGCTGTATAATGACCCGCGTCACCCCCCTTAAACCTACCCGCGCTATCCGCATTATTGAAAAACTTGGTTTTCAAGCCATCCGTCAAAAGGGGAGCCATATTTTCTTCCGTCATCCCGATGGGCGTTCTACCGTTATTCCTTTCCATAAAGGCGAGGATTTGGGCCGAGGCATTATCAGGGCCATACTTAATGATATAGAATTGACCTGGGAAGAATTTATTGCCGCGAAATAGAAAAACCTGTTCCCCCTCCTCCACCGGCGAGCTGGAGCCATTAAAAATAGAACCGTCCCCATTTTTCGAAGAAAAGGTTATTGATGAAGAAGCGGAAGGATCAATTTCCTGCAGACGCTTTACGGAACTCACTGCGGAAGAATAAGTTACATAAGAAATACCCGGGGCGCATTTCTCTTCTAACTCACTGTCAAGCAATGAGCTAGATACAGCGTCTGGATTTTCTGAGGAAGAAGCTGTGCTTTTATTACGGTGTAAGAGCGCATCCTCGCGTAAAAGACGATCAAGCTGAATTTTAAGCAGGCATCGAATGGGTAAAGGCATAAGCTTCTTCCTTATGATACAACTGAATACCCCTTTGGATAAATCCTCCCTATCTAATAAGTTTTTTAAATTGAACCGATAATTAATGAGCCTAGGGAACAGGAGCCTCAAGAAAGAAAGATTATTGCTGATAGTAAAA
>JAZDPH010000071.1:0-4064 GCA_043797735.1 Candidatus Omnitrophota bacterium
AGCGGGCTTCCGGGATTAAAAAAGAGTATCTCTCCTATCTTCTGGTTCATAGCGCGGTGAGAATGCCCGAATATAATCAAGTCCACCTTATCCTCTTTAAAACTGGATTTCAAATTATCTATCAGATTATTTGCCGCCCCGTACCCGTGCATCAGGCCGATGGTGTGTTTGCCGATTTTTATAATTTGCTTTTCCGGGAGCCTGCGCCTTAACTCCTGGGAGTCCATATTCCCCCATACGGCTTTGACGTTAGGGCAGGCCTTTTTTAGCACATCCAATACCTTTAGCTCCGCAAGGTCCCCGGCATGAATAATCATATCCACGCCCTGAAATGCCCGCAAGAGTTCGGGCGGCAGGCCTGCCGCGCGTTCCGGTATGTGCGTATCTGAGATTACCGCTATCTTCATTATTTTATAACCCTGGGCTGGGAAAATAAATCCATAATCTGGTTAAGGTCGTTTATATCCCATGCCAGGATCTTTTCCTCCATGGCCCTCAAGCGGGTGTTATAATCTATATCTTGCAGCGTAAGAATAATTTTTCTCTGTAATTTATTCTGCCGGTATCTCCTGCATTCTCTGGCAAAGTCTGCAATATCATCCTCGCTAAGGAAATCGTCTTTGATGGCCATTATCCAGAGGCTTTCACTGGAACGGCCAAGCAGCCCCCTTTTTAGGTTACGGCGGTTAAATTCCAGGTGTTTTACCTCCCGGAAATGGTTGAGCCTGATCTTCTTTCTTTCCACCTGAAGTGTTTCGTCTTCGAAAAGCCCGAGCAGCTGGGTCATTCTTTCTATGAGCGGCCGCCTTGAGGCATCTAAAAACTCCTGAATCATTGAAGCGATATTCTCCTTAAATTTTTCCTTCTGGGAGCCTGCATCAAAACTTAAAGAATGCATTTTTTGCTGGTAGACAAACCTCAACCAGAAGCCAAAAACCCTGTCGTTAATTTTCAAGAAATCTTCGTTACGGGTGAGGGCGTCGGCCTCCAGAAGATAATTTAGGTTACGCAAGAAATACTTGCGCTGCTGCTGCAGCATATGAGCAAGTTCCCTAATCTTATTCCTGCCGCTGGAGACAAGATAAAGTATAGAGATATAATCGTTGCTGCGCGCCGGCTCCATAAAACGCTTAATGTAATTGGAAAACCTCTCCTGCAGTATCCCGCCGGAATTAAAAAGAAGGTTCTCCAGTATATCCGCTAATTGCAGCGGCTGTGATAGCGGCGCTTTTAGCAGCTCACTAGAGATAATCTCAAGGTAAAAAGGACAGCCGCCGGTAAAATGAACAAGAAAGCTTTTCAGGCCCTCATCAACCTTAAGCGCCTTAAGCCTCTCTTCTAAATAGCGCTCGCTTGTTTTTATATCAAAGGGTTCAACCGTTACTATTTCAAAGTTTCCGAACAATAAGGAAAGCTCCCTGGAAAGTACCTCATGCGCTTTGAATTTTCTGGAACTGGCAATGATATACATCGTATTTTTCTGGGAAAGCAGGAGCCTGCTCCATTCGCGGTATAGATTCCTTACTCCCAGTTTTTCCAGATTACAAAACTCATCAAAAACCACGACGCAGTATTTGCCTGTCTCCTGATGAAATATTTCGCAAAGGGAGAGTAATTCCGTAAGAATATTGTGCTTTTTTCTTTTGGCGGCGGCCTTAAGTACCGCCCTTATCTTGGCGGCTGTGGCAGGAATATGCCTCTCTGACTTTGAAATCAGAAAATCCAGGTCCTCTTTCAGCGGAATGCCGCTATTGAGCATAAAATTATACAGTAACACTCCGGTAAAACGCCTGGCAAAATAAAGCATGGACTCATGCCTTATTTCAAGATAAAGCATGATAATCCGGTTGTCGCAGAATCCGTTTAAAAATTTAAATAAAATTGAAGACTTGCCTATCGACTCATCACCGATAATGGCGATATTACGGCGGTAACCTTCCAGGAAGCCGGAAACTCTCCTCTCCAAAACCTCCAGGTAATTTTCGCGCCCGAATATCTTGTCTTTATTCATATTTTACTTTAGCGGGGCAGATAAAATAAAGGGTTCCTTGCGATCTGGCCCTCTCTTACCTCAAAATGCAGGTATTCCTCTTTGTCCCTGCCGGCAAAACCTGCATCGGCGATTACCTCGCCCTTGTTAACCCGATCCCCCGGCTTTATAAATACCTTGTTGTTTCTTGCATAAACGGTACGAATTCC
Organism: Candidatus Omnitrophota bacterium; assembly: GCA_043797735.1. Classification (GTDB taxonomy): domain Bacteria; phylum Omnitrophota; class Gorgyraeia; order Gygaellales; family Profunditerraquicolaceae; genus BS750m-G77. The sequence continues at coordinate 2,200 of JAZDPH010000071.1, forward strand.
ATCCCCATGGTCAATTATTATCGTCTTGCCAAAACTTCCAAAATTATCGCTGTAAAAAACTATGCTCCCGTTGCGCGCCGCCAGAACCTGGCCGGTCCCTAAAGGAGCAATGTTTATCCCTTTGTTAACCATGCCGCCGTAAGCCTCGCCGAAATAACTTTTGACCTTCCCCTTTAACGGCCAGATAAAATCATCAGCGGCATAAACAGAGGCCAGCTTCAATTTCTTTTGGCGGTTAGGGATAAAGATAATCTGGTCCACCTCTATTGCCGAGGCATCTGAAATATGATTCAGGCGGACTAGCTCCTCCATCTCTATATTATATGCCCGGGCTATTCTCCATAAGGTTTCGCCTCTATGAACACGGTGGTATATCCCCGGTATACCCGGAGGCGGGGCAACCGAAACCGGTTCATACGGCGCGGTAGCGCAACCGGAAAAAAATAATACGGTCAAAACTAAAAAGAGAACTGTTTTAGCCCCTAACGCAATCTCATTTAACCTTAAAGTTTCCCTCTTTTTATTCATTTGAAACTTTAATCCTAAAGGCCATAGGCCGAAGGATCTTCACTATCGATACATTATCAAAGCGGGTGAGCGGAATCCCTGCCTGCCGACAGGCAGGGAACCGCCGCCCAACAAGCGAGCGAGGGGAATCGAACCCCCATATCTAGCTTGGGAAGCTAGTGTTCTACCACTGAACTACGCTCGCAATTTAAACTACAAGAGATCCTTCGTCCCGACGTATCGTCGGGACTCAGGATTAGTTCGGCCAACGACTTAGCTTCACTTATCGTTCGCTAAGTCGTGGCCTCACTTAACTTTATAGAACAATATTTTCCGCACATAGTGCAGACACGGGATACCTGCGGCATTGACGATTCCCTCAATTGCTTTGCCTTTTCCGGATACAAAGAAAGCTTTATTTGCCTTTTCCAATCCCGCCTGCGGCGGGCCCGGGAAATTTCTAAATCGCGTTTTAATGCCGGCTTTAATTTTTTTGCTATATCTGCCGCGTGTGCTGAAATCTTAGCCGCGATTACCCCCTCCCTGACATCCTCTATTGTAGGATGCCTGAGGTGCTCCGAAGGGGTTACATAGCATAAAAAATCGGCCCCGTACGCAGCCGCCATTGCCCCCCCAATAGAGGCGCTGATATGGTCATAACCGGCAGCAGCGTCAGTCACTAACGGCCCCAAAACATAGAAAGGGGCTTGATCACAGATTCTTTTTTCTAACTCAATGTTTTTTTTAATCTCATCCAACGGCAGATGCCCAGGCCCTTCAATCATAACCTGAACGTTTCTTTTTTTTGCACGGCGCGCCAGTTCTCCTAAAATCTTTAATTCTGCGATCTGGGCGCCATCGGTAGCATCCATTATAGAACCCGGCCTTAACCCGTCCCCCAGGCTTAAGGTAACGTCAAAAGCATAAGCAATGTCTAAGACGCGGTCAAAATATTGGAAAAACGGGTTTTCTTTTTTATGCACGCTCATCCATCCGGCCAGTATTGAACCGCCGCGCGAAACAATGCCCATTACTCTCCTGCTTTGCTTTAACGCCTGCAGGCTTTTTCTGGTAACCCCGGCATGTATGGTAAAAAAATCAACCCCCTCCCTGGCCTGCGATTCCAAAACCTTAAAGATATCCGAGGGATCAAATTTTAAAAAACTGCCGTTCTCTCTGTCTGCATCTACGGCGATCTCATAAATCGGAACCGTACCCACAGGAACCGGGGAATATTTAAGTATTTCTCTTCTTATCTTTTTTAAATCTCCTCCGGTGCTCAAGTCCATTACCGCATCTGAACCGTATTTTACTGCCGCCTCTAATTTCTTAAGCTCTTCGGTAATGTCGGGCTTATC
>JAZDPH010000079.1:0-5488 GCA_043797735.1 Candidatus Omnitrophota bacterium
TCTTCTGAAAATTCTCCTCTGCCAGCAGCTTTGCCGCCGCGTATTTTTTTTCAGGGAACCCGCAGGAAAAGATATAAACGAGTTTTTTCAAATGATCAATTATGACCGCGCTATTGTAAAATGCAAAAAAGCAGTCGGCTATCCCTGTATCGGGCTTGGACTTAACCCTAAGCTTCTCCTCAAGGATAAACCCTAAATCATAGGAACAATAGCCTACCGCGCCCCCTAAAAAAGGAAATTTTTTCTGCGGCGCAACAATCCTGTATTTATCAAGAAGCCCCTTTAATTTATCAAACGGCTCGGCTCTCTTAACTGTCAGGGTATGAAACGGCTCAACCCCTAAAAATGAGTACCTGCCGAGAGAATAATTTGAGTTAAGGCTGCTGTCTAAGAAAAAACAGTTCTTTTTCTCCTTCAGGGCACTGAATATCTCAAAAGGGCTTAATTTTAATTTATACGGCCTCAAGATGTAATATGCCATCTATGCGGAAGGTGCGCTCCTCTCTCTTTAAGCAGCAATAACCCACCAGATACGAGCGGTTATTCTGGTACCGGATTTCTTTGGGGACGACCTGGCGTTCTGATACTTCGGCGTTGGAGGCAGAGATATATTTTATTTTAAGCTGCACCCCCAAATCCATCGCCTGCTGGATTTCGGCAATTTTCCGGGCATTGATATCTTCCAAGGCGCCCGATGAGCCGGCTCCGAAAAGGCTGGAGAAACTTGCGGCATCAGATATGCCCTTGGCAAAAAGCATCCCTTTTAACTTCTCAAAAACCCCCAGGGTCATCTCTACGTCAGAGAATGCCCGATGCTTTTGTTTTGCCTTTATCCCCAGCTTCTCTGCTACAAACCAGAGGGCATAGCGCTCCAGCCCCGGCATCAGGCGCCTGGCCATCTTCAATATATCCACGGCCTCTAATTTTTCCTCAGGGAGGCTGCGGCCGATAATTTTTAATTCGCTGTTTAAAAACCCCAGGTCAAAAGCAATGTTATACGAACAAAGCAGGCTCCCCTTTATAAAGTCCAGGAACTGCGGCATCGCCTCCTCGGGCTTGGGGGCGCTCTCAAGCATCTGGGAGCTGATGCCGTTTACTTCAAAGGCGCCCGCAGAGACGGGCCTGCCGGGGTTAATCAAGGACTGGAAAACGCCCAACCTCTCCTGCCCCTTTAATCTTATGCCGGCAATCTCCACAATCCTGTCGCCCGATGCAGGCTCAAGGCCGGTGGTCTCGGTATCAAAAACAGTAATCTCCAAATCATCAATCTTGCCGTCCATCATCACCTCTTTTTAGAAATAATATAGGCGGGAATTAATTTAAACGGATGATATGAAATTTTAGTCCTCTTCAGTCCGTCAATCCCCGAGTCATCCATAATGTTGATATATTTATACTCCCCGCAGTCGCCGCAGAAGCCGCGGAAGACAAATTGGGCCAGGCCCTTAACCGATAAATCCGCCACCTCATATAATATGCAGAAGATCTGCTTATTCAACGCAAAACCAAAGGTGAACGCCTTTACCTTTTTATTAATTATTACCACCCTGCCGGAAAAATTAAGGTGCTTATAATCCTGCAACAGCCGCCGCAGGCAGATACGGCTGTCTTCAAGCATCCCGGTATATACCGTATCCTGATTATGCCTCTTGCGCTCATCAGCCCAGCGTTCATACAGCTCTAAACATTCTTTTTTATATTTCGGAATAAAATTAAGGTATTTGAAATCATAATTTTTACTGAAATAATTACAGCAGGCGCGCTTCGATTTAAAGCTGTTCCCCTTTAGCCCTGCCAGGCTGCTTCTCTTATATAAATATTCGCAGAATTTATCCTGATGAAGATAACCTAATTTACCATATTCCTTTATTGCGCGCTCTTCTACGTTTTCAATGCGCGAAACCTCCGGATGCAGGTTAAGATTATCCATAATCCCGAACGCCTTGCCGAGCACCCCGGCAGTAACCCTCTTTCCCAGAGGCGGCAGGTACATAAAACAGCCGATTTTATCCTTAAAGAATACGCAGAGATTCCCCTCAATAACCAGCCAGAAGATATCAAAGAGCCCCCTCCAGATGTAAATATTCTCAAAGGAATACGCCGATAGAACGTGCCCGGACAGGCCCAGATAATAAGAGAATATTTTTTTATCCTTCAGGGATATTCTATTAAACTTCATCGCCGCAGGCCTAATTCTATGACTTCGGCTACCTCTTCATAGGCCTGCAGGAGATGGGGGTTTTCTTTTAAAATTTTAACCTGCTGCGGGGAGTTAAGAAATGCGGCCAGCTCTTCGCTGTATTTTTTAAAAGCAGGCGTGCGGATGTTGTCCTCTATGTAAGGGCAGTTAAGGTCAACGGTAAGGATTACCTTACTGCCGCGCAGGTTGAGCAAGAAAGGATAGAGCCTGCACTCAAACGGCCGGATATCGTAGATAGCGCATTTATTATCTTTGCTGTTTAAGAACGGGCAAAGAAACCCCTCGCCCGCAGGATTTGCCACCGGCATAATCCTTTTAGCCGCGGAGACAGAGACTGCCGGGATAGCGGCATTATCCGCTAAAACCACTACCTCCTCATCCAACAGGCAAGGCAGCCACACCGAATCCGCCTCGGCAAACCTGCAACAGCCGCGGCACTTCAAACAAACTTCCTGCGGCACAAACTGCTTCAGATCTGTCATTTTACTACGCTGCCTAATTTCATATTTTTCCCCGGGCTGACAATCGTTATCCCCGAGTCATCAGAGGCGACCAAAATCATCCCCTGGCTCTCTACCCCGCGCAGCATTGCCGGCTCAAGATTATCCACTATTACCACCTGCTTGCCCACTAAATCTTCTTTCGCATAAGAACTCTTTATGCCGGCTACCACCTGCTTGGTCCTGTCGCCCAAATCAACGGTGATTACGTATAGCCTGTCTGCGTCAGGATGTTCGTTAACCTCTTTGATTTCAGCAACTTTTAACTCTATTTTCTTAAAATCCTCTATCGTCGCCATCTCCCCTCCTCTGTCATTGCGAGCCCCGACGATACGTCGGGGCGAAGCAATCTAATGATACCACGCTTTAGCCAAATTACAAGAGCAAAAAAGGCGCCCCTTTTCCAAGGAGCGCCTTTGTATACGCAATAATGATTGTAAGGTAACGGCTGCTAACCCTGCGAACTAACGATTACCAACGCCTCCCTTAATTCAGGGGAGCTCTCAACGGCATTCTCTTCTTCTAATTTGCATATATCTAAAAGGCAGAGCAGTAAACTATCCTGATGCTCACTCATCTTGCCCTTCTGCATGCAGGCGGCAACCAGCTCCTTGACCCGCTGGCCGGAGGGCATTGTCCCGGATTCCAGCATATTCTTAATCTGCTCTAACTCTAAAGCGGTATTTATCCGCTCCAGCTCCGCCCGGCTTAACTTAGGCAGGCTAAAATCCAGCCCCTTGAATATCCCCATCGGCTGGATAGCCATCGGCATGGCGCGGAAGTCAATTGCGCCCATTTTGTTAGGCGCCTGCAGCGAAGAGCTAGAGGACCTTGCTAATGCTTGCTCAACAGCCTGCATTATAATATTTTTCACTTTGAGCGCTTTTTCATCATCCTTAAGGAGATCCATATCAGCCCTAAGTCTATCTCTATCCCACAGACTATCATAACATGTAGATATAAAAGTAAGCACTTCATCATCTACGCCCATATTAACTGTAATTTCAACAGTCTGGCCGAATTCCTTCCTTGATAATTTCCCATAATCAAGGTAAACTCTCAAGCCTCCTCCAGGCGAACAAGTATAAGTTATCACCTTAGGAATGTTTCTTATATCATATGGTTCATATACATCGTTGCTTTCATGGCTTGGTGTGGCAGAACTTAACATATCCCGTAGACCCTTTAATTTGCCGGGATTACTATATTTTATCATTATTATTTCCATCTCCTCTGGGCCATCCGTCTCTTGCCCCTCCTCCCCCAGCGCCGAGCTGGCGGTCCTTTGCGAATCCTCCAGCGCCGAAGAGGCGGATTGAGCCAGTAGTTGCGTTTTAATCTCATTTGCTATCGTTGTTATAATCAATTCTTTGCCATAGTCAACTGCTTCCCTATTGCCAAGAATCCCCTTACTGACCGGCCCCCAATTCTTATGGCTTAATGAAATGTAACTTCTATTAGTAAAAGCGGGAGACTCAATATGTATAGTCCAATCTTTATAAGAAAACTCCCGCTCCCATCTACCGCTACCTTCGCCTTTAATTCCTAAATCAATCCATTGTTCTGGGTCTTTTAAAACTTTCAATGCTTCTTCTAATCTATTAAAATATTCGGCCTCTGATATACTCAAGCCGGCTATATCCATAGGTAAATAGTGGTGCGCCCTGATTTCATATCGCCTGCCATCGTAGATGCGCTCATTGGCTACAATGGTTAACTTATTTTGGCCGGTATCATAATCAATTATAATCTTTGGCTGTTTCCCCAACGACACTCTTTCTCCTTGAGGGTATATTTCTACTTCTTCCTCTCCCAATAACCATTGTTTTCTTCCGGGAGCCGCCTGAGTTTTTTCAAAAATATAGCCGGTAAAATCTCCTTCCAAATCCCGTTGAGGCCTCCAGTCCCATAGTTCCTCTGATGATGAAATCTTCTGAATGCCCTCTCCTTTTACCTCAAGACCGCTGCCATCCTTAAGAAGGAAAATTTGACAAAACAACGTTTCTTGTCCTGATAGGTTATGCATTGTGCCTATGTCATATATAGCTAATTTGGCTCCTGGCGGTAATTCATTCAACGAGGTATGATATGAATGTGCAAAGTCTCTCTTATAAGGCTCGCTGGTTATTGCAGCTAGACTATGCTCTTTAATATTAAAAAGCGCACTGCTGGCTGTGCCGCCAAAAACGGCAGTATTCGGCAAGCTAAGAGTAGCAAGGCTGGAGGAGCTGAATGCGCTTATCGGAAGCGGCCCTGTTAACGCCAACCCCCCGCTAAAGTAGCTTCTGATGGCCTGGCCGGTGGGGGTATAGACGGGCTCCTTTGTGTTGTATTCGCCTTGGGTAAAGGAGGCTTGGTATTGTTTGAAGTAGGTATTCTTTGACCAGGATTGTTTAGAGGTAAGGTTGGTTAAGTTCTGCGTATCTATGAGTTCAATGAGGTTTTTCTGTCCTCTGACTTCTGTCTTCTGTCCTCTGAACCTTAGCTTAAACCAGCGGGAGAGAATCAGGGAGTAGTAGACCTGGCGCAGGGGGGCGTATCTTTTACTGGAGTTGATTTCTTTAGTAAGCCTGGGGACGATTAGCTCTCTGATCAGCTGTGAGGAGTATTCGTTTAGGACTTTGGAGCGTTGGTCCTTGAAGGCATAATTCTCCCCTTGACCCTTGACCCTTGACCTTTGACCCTTTAAATAATCCTCCTCCAGCATCACCTTAAGCGTAGCCTTGTAGATATACGCCGAAGGGACAGCATTCATCCCTCGTCTCTCATCCCTCGTCTCTCGTATGAT
>JAZDPH010000075.1:0-3709 GCA_043797735.1 Candidatus Omnitrophota bacterium
AGGCGTGCTTAAAGATGCCGGTTTTTATTTTGGCTCAGCTGACGGATTTATGGGGACACAGACCAGAAGGGCAATAATGAACTTTCAAAGGAAAAAAGGCCTGCAGGCAACCGGCAAGATAAACCAGCTTACCCTTTTGGCCTTAAACAGGGAAAGCCAGCTGCCTAAGGCCGGCGCAGTTGCTCAAGAAGAACAGGCGGCCTCGCCGGAAAAAAGCGAGCCGCCGGCTAAAAAGCAGCAAGTTTTGACAATAAGGCAGATTCAGGCTGCCCTGGCAAAGGCCAACCTTTATAAAGGGAAAATTGACGGGGTTATGGGCCCGAAGACCAAAGAAGCGGTTAAGGCATTCCAGCGGTCCAGGAGCCTTAAGGCTGACGGTGCGGCCGGCGTCAAGACCCAAGAAGCATTAAGCAGCTACCTCGATTAATTATGGCCGGCAGGAAGTTATTCATTGTTTTATTTTGCGCAGCGCTTCTTTTAGTTATTTCCTTAAGCCTTTTTTTTATCTATCCGGAGGTAACTAAACAAAGGGCCCTGCTTGAGAGAAAAAGAGCCGCCTGGTCGCTTTTAAGGCAGGACTTAATAAGAGAGGCAGGTAATTTTAAAGGCAAAAGCGGCATTGTGGTCAAGGACCTGAAACTGAATTGGGAGATTTCCTTGAATAAAGAGGAGAGGTTTGTTTCGGCCAGTCTGGTAAAGATTCCTATTCTGGCGGCGGTTTTTAAGGCCGCGCAGAGCGGCAAGATAAGCCTGGCGGATAAAATAAAACTCAAAAGCTCTGATAAAGTTTCCGGCTCAGGCCGCTTAAAAAATATGCCGGCAGGCAGGGAATTTACTGTGGAGGAGCTGGCGGAGCGGATGATTATCTCCAGCGATAACACCGCCACCAATATGCTTATTGAGTTATTGGGCTTTGAGCTGCTGAACAGTTCCTTTAAGGAATTCGGCCTCAAAAATACCAACCTTTCGCGCAAGATGATGGAGTTTGACGACAGGAAAAACGGCGTAGAAAATTATACTACCGCCGAAGATATCAGCTATATACTGGAGGAGATTTACCGCAATAAGCTTTGCAATGTTTTTGTTTCAGAGAGCTGCCTGGGGCTTCTTAAGAGGCAAAAGGCAAGGGATCGCATCCCGGCTCAACTCCCCAAGGATATAATTGTCGCCCATAAAACCGGATTGGAGGCCAAGGCCTGCCATGATGCGGGAATAGTGTTTGCCCCGCAGGGCGACGTTTTAATATGCGTATTGACCAAGGGCGTGGTAAACAGCCAAATATCGAAAAAATTCATTTCCAATATCGCATTTAAGGCCTATAATGATTACCATTAGTTTTAGAAGCGGTTATCCGGATATCTGGGTATTCGGTAGTGGGTATCAGGATGTCCGGGTATCCGGTAAAAAAATACCGGATATTCCGATACACTGATATCCACACCCGGATAACCGGATGGCCCGATACCCTTACGCGAGTATTAAGGAACAAGTAAAAGGAGGCCTATGTTTATATTCGCCAATCTCATAAATGCCGCAGCAGTTATCTTGGATATTGCCCTGATGGTTTTGTGGTGGTTGATATTGATCCGCGCTATAATAAGCTGGGTGAACCCCGATCCATACAACCCTCTGGTGCAGTTTCTCTACAAGACTACCGAGCCCATACTGTATCCGATCAGGAAGGCGCTGCCTGCGGGTTTAAAGCTCGGCATTGATATATCGCCGATAATTGCCTTTCTGCTGATTATGTTTCTCAAGTCTTTCTTAATCAGGACCCTGGTTGATATAGGCCTGAAGTTAAGGGGCCTTTAGCCGGAAGGAAATTTATTTGGCAAAAGAGATTGCTGAAATATTGTCATTCAGACTGTGTCGCAATACCATTATACGTCATTGCGAGGAAGCCGTCGAAGACGGCTGACGAAGCAATCTCGTCGATAAGTTTGGGATTGCTTCGCTCCCTGCGGTCGCCCGCAATGACGAAAAAATCGAATTTTTCAGCACTCTCCAAAATTAGGCTTGACAATAGCAGAAAATGGTATATCATCTATAGGTAAAGGCTTAGAATTTGAACTTTAACCCTCTGCCATAATTCTTTTATTTAACCAAAACAACAATTAGAAGAACAGAAAAAAGGATAATAAAATGAAAAAAATTCCACTCTTAATAAAGACTTTTTTAATCTTCTTTATTTTTAACGGCGTTTCTCTTGCCGGCATTGCCCAGAATAGCTACCCTACAACTGACTTTATTCTTAATTACGCAAAGAAGCTTTATCAGCGGGGCGATATCAAAAATGCCAGGTATGAGTTCAAGAAATTGCTGCTTATTGACCCCGGCAATGTTATGGCCAGGCAATACCTTAAAAAGATGGGGGTGCAGGCGCTGCCGGAAGATACCGTTTATTCACAGAATTTAAGATTAAAGAAGCAAAACGCGGATTTAGGCTCTACCCTCAATAAATTCAAGGAGGAGGTTACAAATAAGAGCGGGCGTATTGCTGACTTGAAGCAGGAGACAGAGCAAAAGGAGGAGAAGCTAAGGGTTCTGGATAACTTAATCGGAGCAAAGAATGAGGCGGTGGCTAATCTGCACCAGGAAATCAGGCTGCAGAGAAGAAGGGGCGAGCTGCGGCTTTTTGTAAAAGAGAGGCAATTAGAGGCAGTTTTATCTAACCTGGAGCAGCTTACCGTCAAGATAAACGAATACAGGGAGAGGGTTGACAGCCTTGAAAAGGGCATTGAGTCCCTGCGCCAAACTACAGGGGCAGAGCTTGAGGCTAAAGAAAGGCAGCTGCAACAGAGGCATGATAAAATAATCGAGTTGAGCCAGGAGTTTGATATGCTTTGGCAGCGCCTTATGCGGGTGGAAGAAGCCAATAAGGAAAGGCAGGCGGGCTTGGAGCAGTTATTAGGGCAGTCGGATTCATTGAGGGTTTCCTTGCGGGAAAAAGAAAATGAGGCCGCGGCCTTAAGGGAAAAGGCCTTGGAGCAAAAACAGAAATTAGAAGGACAGTTGTCGGAAAGAGAGCGTAAGATTGCCGAGCAGAATCAAAAAATTGCAGGGCAGGCCGATATAATTAATGAGTTGAATAAAAGGTCCGCTTCTCTGCTGGAGGCACAGCAGCAGCTTGCTTTAGTCACCCAGCAGCTTACGCAGAGCAGGAATGAAAGTTTAGATAAAGAGGGGCAAATCAGGCAGCTTAAAGCATTATTAGAGGAAACAGCCGCGATCCCCCAGCAGGCAGGCTCTGAAGAAAGAATGTATGAGTTCAGGGATCTTTTAGAGGGGCAGGAGCTGGAGATCGCCGGGTTAAGGAGCGAGTTAAAACTGCAGCAGGAGGCCGCAGACAAACGGCTGATAGATATGGATCTGGAGTTGAGCGAAAAATTTAATGAAATAGAGGAGTTGAATCTCCGCCTGAACGAAAGCAGCCTGCAGCTAGAGCAGGCAGAGAAGGACAAATTTGATAAGGACCTCTGGATTGAGCAGTTAAATAACGCGGTTCAACGGCTGGAGGAGGCATCCGGCGACCAATTGGCCAAATACCTCGAGAAATTAAACTCACTTGAGGATGCCCTTAAAGTAAAGGAAGGGGAATTAACCGAATTAAAGAAGATGCTTGATTCAGGTAATTGAATTTCATCGTCATTGCGAGGAGGGCGAAGGGATTCCTCGCCCGTCATTGCGACCCGTCACGAATCTTGGCGGG
>JAZDPH010000081.1:0-3957 GCA_043797735.1 Candidatus Omnitrophota bacterium
CAGATATGTTTTTCCTTATCAATATAAACCCTGTTTCTCTTATCAAGTTCATCCCAGTTTACCTGATGCCCCTCAAACTCCGGGCCGTCTACGCAGCTGAATTTTGTCTGGCCGCCGACAGTTACCCTGCAGCAGCCGCACATACCGGTAGCATCCACCATCAGCGCGTTAAGAGAAACTATCGTCATAACCTTAAATTCTTCCGTCACGGCGCAGGCCTTTCTCATCATCGGGATGGGGCCAACCGCATAAACCAAATCATACTTCTCTTTAGCCAGCAGCCCTTTTAGGATATCAGTGGTAAAGCCCTTTGTTCCGTATGAGCCGTCATCGGTGGCGATGTATATTTCTTCTGAAGAGCCCTTGAGCTCTTTTTCCAGAATCAACAGCTCCTTGCTCCTTGCCCCCAGTATCACGGCGATAAAGTTACCGGCTGCCTTTAGTCCTTTGGCTACCGGATAAATCTCCGCTATCCCCACGCCGCCGCCGACTAAGATTACCTTGCCGTAATTTTTGAGTTCGGTTGCATGGCCCAACGGGCCGGCCAAAGCATACAGGGAGTCGCCGCTGTTTAGTGTTCCCAGGAGCCCGGTGGTAAAACCTACCTCCTGAAAGATCAGAGTAATCGTCCCCTTTTCTTTATTGCTATTGACCACCGTTAAGGGAATCCTCTCCCCCTCTTCGCATGCCATAATGGCTACGAACTGCCCGGGCTCGGCCTTTGCGGCTATCTCCGGGGCCAAGACTTCAAGCTCGGTAACTTTGACCCCCTGGACTTGGCTGAGTATTTTCTTATTTATTATCTTCATAAAATTCTGCCTTATTTTTAAGCATTATAGCACAAGAAACTGGCCTTCAGCCAGAACTTTCAGCCAGAGTTTGCAGTGGTTGGGAAAATATAAAGCACTTTCCCATACCATAAAAAAAGACGCCTCATAAATAAATACTGCTGTTTATTTATGGACGTCCTTGTCCACCACTGTATTCGGCTTTGTCTACTAACTAAACTATACTATAAAAAAACACCCTTGTCAAGATCCGTCATTGCGACCTCGCCCCCTCCACGTGTCATTGCGAGCGAAGCGAAGCAATCTCACCCAATAGGGTGTCCCCTTCCTTTAACGGCGATGATGAGGAGTGAACAAGAATATCAGATTTTGTGATACCGATTACTGCGGAGAATTTTATAGGCAGGGATTAGCCCCTATAGAAATCTTCTAGAGAAATATTGAACCTTTCTCGGACGGATCTAACTATCTTCCGACTAAATTCATGATGATCGCCATGTGGATGGATAGGAATAAAGGCGGGCTTCCCTTTTATATTTGGATGAAACAGCATTCTTCTCGAACCTTTTTTAACTTCTTCTTGTACTCCAAATTTTCTTAAACGGGATAATAACTCATGGTATCTAAGGGGCTTATCGCGACTATCAGGCATGGGCTTCTTCTACAACATCCATTCTACGTTGAATAGCTTCAGGTGAAATGGTGGGGTTACAAAGAAGAAATCTTTTTAGTTTTTCTGCTTTTCTCCTATAAAATCGCTTCCAATATTCTGGTGGAGCGGGATGCACTAATAATTCTTCAAGATTATTCTCCACCGCATATTTAATCTGTTCATTAATTAACCCAACTAATTCTTGCTTAGCCTCTTCTTCCGTAGCGCCTTGACTTACCAAATCTAAATCTAAACAATGAGCAATATAATGATCTTTCTCTTTTTCGATGTATACATCCAAATGCAATCGTCCAGACGAGATAACTTTATGCCCTTTATAAAATTTCTTCTGCATGCTTCCAATCATTTTTTTAATCATACCTCACCTCTATATAAATTATAACCTAGTGTAGCGTAATTTAAAAGGGGGAAATTGCCTAAAAAGAAAGCGCTTCCTTTACAGATAAAAATACCCCAGCATATGCGCCAGGGCGACTTTGCCTATTTTCTGTCGATTCTGATCTTTCTCATAGGGTAGACGTATTCTACCCGCCATAAGTCCCTCTGTCAAGCCATTTTCTTGACCCATACGGCCTAATTCCGGGGACAGCATACTTATCTATTCAAATTAGGCGCAGGATGGTTTGGGGTGATTTCGAGCGGGCATGGTGTCCCAATAATTTTTGCGCGAGAAACACCCCAAGCCAGCCTGCGCGTGGGAAGCGGGAGCATTCCCTTTAACTGATGAGATTGCTTCGCCACTGCGGTGGCTCGCAATGACGCGCGCTTTACTATTATGACACAGTCTGAATGACACAAGGTTGAGTTTACAATGACGACTTGTAAGGGACAGTCCCTGCCACAGTCCCTTACCTCCATCTAAAATGCAGGTAAATCCTGCCCCAGCCGCCCTTGGACTTCTCCAGCCGGTTATAAAGCCGGCGGTATTCCTTTTTCTCCAGAATCTTAAGTATCTGTTTTTTTGTTTCAAGCGAGGCCCTGCCATAGGCAATCTCAACTACTTTTACCCGGTTCTTCTTTGCTGTCTTTATTACCTCGGCTATCCTCTCCTGCGCATCTTTCATAGCCGGGTAGAGGTTTATTTTCAGTTTCATGTAGGCCTCTAAAAAACTTTTAACACGAATGTACACGAATTTTTATCAAATTAACACGAATTTATTCGTGTTAATTCGGCATTTGATTCGTGTGAATTCGTGTAAAATCAAAACATCTCTTCTAGCCCTTCGCCAAGGCCCTTGAACTGCTCTATCAGCGCCTTGCCCTTCCTGATTAAATCTACCGGGGACTGGGAGGAAAGGCTCTGAAGCGCGGCCTGCAGGATAACCCCCTTTAAATCCGCGATAGTAATCTGCGGCTTATCCAGCCTGGTATCTATAGTGAATTGCAGGTTCAGATTTCCGCCGGGGTCAAGAAACAAATCCAGCGTCTTCTGGGCAAACTCAAAAATAGAGGCAGGGCTGATTTTTTCAACGGCCTGGCCGGCATAAACCAAGTCGTGCAGCCTCAATTGTGTTTTAATCTTCAGGGCGTTATTCTTGGCACTTAAGTCGGAAAGCATGCTGAGTTTTGCCGAAAGCAGCTTTCTGCTGGAGAGAAAATCGCCGTAATAGGGGGCAAAATAGGCCAGCTCAACCTCTTTTATCTCCACTGTCCCCTGCATGTCCTTGGGCCCGAAATCAATCCATCCCGAGCCATTTATTCCCCCCAGCCCTTTGCCTTGAGGGCTCATCAGCTGCGCCTGCAGGCTGAACTTTGTATGCAGCGACGTCGGCGGCATCATCGTCTTTGCGATATCAATATTTATCCCCTCAAGTACGGTTTTATACCCTTGAGGCATTATTTTATTATCGGTAAAAATAAACTTTCCATTTTTAACGGTTAAGGCGGACAAGAACACCGGCGGGCCCTTTCTTTGTTTTGCGCCCTTAGCCTCCGGGCGCTCCGGCAGATTAAGCCTGCCTTCGGGGCTCATCGTAAGGCTAAGCAGCGGATTAATGATCCTGACATTGCTTAAGACGGCCCTGCCGGCAAAAAGGCTTAGTATGCTGGGGCTAAAAGACGCCTCTTCTGCCCTGAACAACTCCCCAATGGTAATGCCCTTTATCTTCAAGGTAAGGGGGATGCTCAAGGAAATAGAATCTATACTGCTGGCTATCCCCAGCGCCTTAGTTAAGCTGCGCTCGGTAATTTTCTTGCCATACAGCCGAACCAAAACAGCCAAGGCAGCAAAGGCCGCAATAACTAAAATAATAACCGCAATAATTATTCTATTCTTCCTGCTCAACCCTTAACGTTCCTTTCTCCAATGAGATTGCTTCGGACACTTCCCCTTCGCTTCGCTTGAGGGTCAGTGTCCTCGCAATCAGACTGTGTCATAATTGTTCTATAACCAACTTTTGTCATTGCGAGCGACCGCAGGGAGCGAAGCAATCCCAAACTTATCGACGAGATTGCTTCGTCAGCCGTCTTCGACGGCTTCCTCGCAATGACGGATAA
>JAZDPH010000083.1:0-10623 GCA_043797735.1 Candidatus Omnitrophota bacterium
AAGATATATATGCATTTAAGCGCGGTAGGCATGGCGGCATTAGTAATTCCGCAGGATAACCCTACGTTAGCTGCGGCAGAGGTAGATTCAAATAAAGAATCAAGAAAAGGATAACCAAAACAACTTCCGGCAACCGCGCCAAACCAATAAAGGACAAAATATGCCAACGTTATTAAAAACGCCGCCCTCACCTGCTTGTCCTCCAGAAATATCTCCTTTATGTGATGATACTTCTGCACCACAATCGCCCTCTCCGGCAGGATTATGCGCTTTATATCCTCTAATAGCGCCTTGAAAATTATCCCCAGGCGCAGCATCTTGATCGCTCCGGTAGTGGAACAGACCGCGCCGCCCAAGGACATAGCGCAAATTATTCCTACCCGGGCAAGGTGATTCCATTCGTTAACAAACTGGGCGGCGTATATCGTCTGGTAGCCGGTGCCGGTATGCGCAGAAATAAACTGGTAAAAACCCTTGCGGAATAGCAATAACGACCCGGGATAGGTGCCTGCCTGTGTTAGCCCGAAGCCGGCAATCAAAAAGATAACGACAACGGAGATAAAAAAAGCGATCATCTCTATGTTCCTGATAATCTCTTTGCGGTTGCCTGTCCAGAGATGATAATGTAATTTAAAGTTGAAGGCCCCCAAAATCATTATGACGATGGTAATTATTTCAAAGGGAAAGCTGTGGTAATAAAGTATATTTTGTGAGTGCGGGGCAAACCCTCCGGTATCAAAAGCGGCCATGAATATACAGAGGCCGTGAAAAAGGGCGCTGGCGGGTTTTATGCCGCTTGCCATCCCTACGGCAGCCAGGGCGGAAGTCCCTAAAATAAGATAAACGATACTGACAAACCAGATAAACCTGCTGGTGTGTATTACATTAGGCAATATTCTTTCGTCGCGGGCCTCCCCCACATACATTTTAAAAGCCCCGGAAAACCCTTTAATAAAAAAAGAAAGCGCGACAATTACAATGCCCTGCCCGCCGATAAAAAGAATCAGGTGCCTCCAAAGATTATGGGTAAAAGAAAGGTGGTCGAGATCCTGGACTAAAATTAAGCCGGTAGTGGCAAACCCGGACATGGCATCAAAGCAGGCATCCAGGAATGACCCCCAGTGGCCGCTCAAATATAAAGGGATCGCCCCCAATAGCATCGCCACCAGCCACGACAAAGAGACCACCACCATCCCCTGCATCCAGTTCAGTTCTTTTTCAGTAGAGCAGGCCCGGGTTAAAACCATACCCGCTATTAAGGCAATCTCTATGGCGATTAAAAAATCCAGGACGGGATTTGCCTCCCTGAAGAATAGTAATCCCGCGATGACCGGGATAAACATCGACAGGGCAAGGCCGAGGATAATCTTGCCTAAATAATAACCGATAACCAAAAACTCCTGCGGCCGCGGCTTTAGTATCATATCTTAAAGGTCAATAGCAGGCAGAGTAATAAGCCCGCCAGCATAATGCAGAGGCCGTACAAAATCTCCGTGCCAATACCGAAAACCATATTCAAGGGGATTCTTATCTTCATCTAAATGAGCGCTTGTTGTATCCTCTATCCCAACTCGTAAGATATGCTGAAATTCTCTTCGACAATTTCAGCATACTCGTCGGGATAAGTTCGGTCATAAACTTATGTTCGCTTCGCTCCATAAGTTTAGACCTCACTTATAGTTTTCCCGCCAGTATTTTTAATAGTTCCGGTTCGTTTCCAATGACGGTCAGGGCGATAACATCGTCCCCGGGCTTTAAAACCGTATCGCCCCTGGGCACGATAACCTCTTCGCCCCTGACGATAGAAACCAATAC
Organism: Candidatus Omnitrophota bacterium; assembly: GCA_043797735.1. GTDB lineage: Bacteria > Omnitrophota > Gorgyraeia > Gygaellales > Profunditerraquicolaceae > BS750m-G77. The sequence continues at coordinate 1,816 of JAZDPH010000083.1, forward strand.
CGAATCTGTGGGCAAACGTACATCCTTAATCTCCTTGTTAATTACCGGCGAGTCCTCCGGCAAATCCAGGCGCACAATCGCAAGCTTGCCCCGCTGAAAACTCATCAGATTTACAAAATCGGCAAAGGAAACCTCTCCCTCGACTATCTTGGCAATAATCGTCGTGGAGTCAATGGGTACATCCACCCCTAATTCGGAAAAAGTATGTTCGTTGTCCGGGTTATTCACCCTGCCGACGGTACGCTGCAGATTAAACCTCTCCTTGGCCAGTTGGCAGATAATCAGGTTGTCTTCGTCGTCTCCGGTAACCGCCGCCAAAACATCCGCCCTCTCTATGCCGGCCTCCTCCAGAATGCGCGGTTCACAGGCATCACCGTTAATAACCAATGCCTCCAGCTCCCTGGCCATCTCTTCACAAATAACCTTATCTTTGTCTACGATGCTAACGGTATGCCCCCCCTGACAAAGCCTTTTTGCCAAAAAGTACCCCACCTTACCCGCGCCGACTATTATAATATACATCGTGGCTCCTCGTCTTTGGTCTGCCGGTTATGATACCTGCTTCGTCTTGCAGTTACGTCTTTCGTCTTTTTTGCCGTAATCCATTAACCTAACCGATACGGGCTTCGTTATCGTAACCCAAACTTTTCTTTTAGCCTGCCCAAACTGGCTACCTTGAGTACCCCGATTAAAATATCTTTGGGCTTAATGGGAGCCTGAGCCTGCGGTATTATTATTTCGCTGCCTCTTTTGATGGCCACCGTTATAAATTCTCCGGGGATATTGATATCGCAGACAGGTTTATTTATCATCTCTTCATTAGACTCAATCTCTATGGCGCTTAGCTCCTTATTTTCAATAAGATAGCTGGTAAAGCGGCTCTCGACTATCTTATCCCTGAGCATCGCGGCAAAGAGCACCGTGCCGCTTATGATATCCATCCCGAGATTGGAATATATACGCGCGCGCAACGGATCGTATACCCGGGCAAGCACCTTGGGAACCTTAAATATCTTTTTGGCCGCCTGCGAGGCAATTAAATTCGTATTATCGCCGTTGGTAACGGCACAGAAGGCATCCGCTTTTTCAATCCCGGACTGTTTTAAAAGCTCCAGGTCAAATCCATTGCCCACCATGGTCAACCCGTTAAAGGTACTGCCCAGGCGGTCAAAAGAGGCCTGGTTTTTATCGATAATAACGACATTGTAGCCTTCGCCGGAAAGCAGTTTGGCTAATTCAGAGCCCACCCTGCCGCAACCTACTATTATTACATACATCGCAACTCCTGGTTATTGGCCTTTCGGTTAAGGTTACGATGCCCGTTTCGTCTTGCAGGTTAGGTCTTTCGTCTTTTTTGCCGTAACCCATTAACCTAACCGATACGGGCTTCGTTACCGTAACCCAATAATATAACCTATTTCCCTTTAATTGACTCCACTATTTTTTTAAATGCCTGGGCATCTTTTACCGCCAACTCTGCCAGCATCTTACGGTCTAAGCCTATTTTGGAACTTTTTAAGCCCTTCATAAATTCGCTGTAAGTAAGCCCTAGGCTTCGACAGGCAGCATTTATGCGCGCAATCCAAAGCCGGCGAAACTCCCTCTTTTTCATCCGCCTGTCGCGGTATGCATAAACAAGCGCGTGCATTACCGCGCGGCGCGCCTGCTGGTATTGCTTGCTTCTGTCGCCCCAAAACCCCTTTGCCCTCTTTAAAACCTTCTTCTTTCTTCTGCGAGTAGCAACACTGTGTTTGATCTTTGCCATTTTTTACTCCTTAAATGAACCCGCCACAATTTTTGGCGGGTGAATTTATCCCGAAGAGTATGCCGAAATTGTCGAAGAGAATTTCGGCATATCTTACGAGTTGGGATAGGTTCGGTCTAAACTTATCCGTACGGCAACAGCCTCTTGAGATACTTAGCCTGATTTGCCCCTGCCAAGAAACCGGGCTTTTTCATCCGGCGTAACCTGGCGGATTTTTTATTAGACAACAAATGGCCCTTGCCGCAAGTTTTATATTTAACCTTGCCCTTCTTGGTTAATTTAAACCTTTTCTGTACACCCTTCTTTGTTTTTAATTTACCCATGGTAGCCTCGCTTAAATGAGCGCATAACTTACGAACACGACAGTGTGAGTAAGTTATCTGCGCGAATTTATCCCGCCTCATAAGATGTGCTAAAATTCTGTTCCACAATTTCAGCACACTCGCCGGGATAAGTTCGGTCATTAACTTATGTTCGCTTCGCTTTCATTCCAGTTGTATCCTCTATCCCGGCGAGTGTGCTGAAATTTTCTTCGATAATTTCAGCACACTCGCCGGGATAAGTTCGCACATTGACTTATGTTCGCTTCGCTTATGTCCCGCCTCATAGGATGTGCTAAAATTCTGTTCCACAATTTTAGCACATTCGGCGGGATAAATTCGCGCATTAACTTACTCACACTTCGTGTTCGTAAGTTAAGCGCTCATTTAGGCGCAATAACGAACGACATGATCCTGCCCTCTAAACGGGGCGCTTTTTCTACCTGGCCGTCGTTTTGCGTATCGATAATGAATTTATCTAAAATCTTTTTACCCAGGTCCAAATGCTCCATCTGCCTGCCGCGGAAAAACAGGTTTACCTTAACTTTATCTTTCTTCTTTAAAAAAGTGGCCGCCTGTTTTACCTTGGTGGCAAAATCATGCTCGTCAATGTTGGGCTTGAGGCGGATTTCTTTTAACTTGACCTGCTTTTGGTGTTTCTTGGCTTCGCGCTCCTTTTTCTCCTGGTCGTATTTGAATTTGCTGAAGTCGATGATCCGGCAGACGGGCGGACTGGCAGCGGGTGCCACCTCCACCAGGTCTAAATCATCCTCGCCTGCTAAGCGCAACGCCTCCTGCGTAGTCACAACACCCAATTGAGCCCCGTCGGCCCCAATCAACCTTACCTGCGGAACGCGAATCCTGTCGTTAGTGCGTATTAGTTTCTTTATAGCGATCACCTCCTTTTATTTATCTTTTCCTTAACCATTCTTATGAATTCATCGACCGGCATAGCGCCTAAATCGCCTTTGCCTTTCTGGCGCACAGAAACATTCCTTGACTCTGCCTCACGTTCACCCACAACCAATATATACGGTATCTTGTCTAATTCTGCGTTGCGGATCCTCTTATTTAAAGTCTTAAGCCCCGCGTCAATGTCAACGCGTATCAAAGAATCCTGCAGTATTTTCTTTACCTCAGCGGCATAATCTGATAAAGAATCCTTTACCGGTATAATTAAAACCTGCCGCGGCGCCAGCCAAAGCGGCAGCTCCGCGTTATAATGCTCTAAGAGCGCCCCGATAAAACGCTCCAGGCTTCCCAGTATTACCCGATGCAGCATTATTGGCCGGGCTTCTTTCCCCTGGGAATCAATGTAGGAAAGTTCAAACCTCTTGGGCAAGGCAAAATCGCACTGGATAGTCGCGCACTGCCAGGGCCTGTTCAAGGCATCCTTTAATTTAATATCTATCTTGGGGCCGTAGAATGCCCCCTCTCCTTCATTAATATCGTACTTTAAACCTCTTTCTTTTAACGCCTCCTCCAGCGCCTGCGTGGCCATCTGCCAGTCCTCATCAGAGCCGATAGATTTTTCCGGACGCGTGCTCAATTCAATTTTAAGGCCTTCAAACCCGAATACCTTCATCGTCTCAAAAATAAAGTCGATGACCGCTTTTATCTCTTGCTGCAGCTGCTGCGGAAGGCAAAATATATGCGCATCATCCTGAGTAAAGCCGCGCACGCGCAGCAACCCATGCAGAACCCCTGCCTTTTCCCGGCGATAGACCGTGCCCAATTCAAAAAAGCGCAAGGGGAAATCACGATAACTGCGGATTTTTGACTTATAAATCAGCATATGCCCCGGGCAATTCATCGGCTTTAAGACAAACTCTTTATCTTCACACTTGAAGGTATACATATTTTCCTTGTAGTATTCGTAATGCCCGGATTTTTTCCATAACTCTGCCAGCATAATATGCGGGGTAATCACCGGCTGGTAACCGCGCCTTAAATGCTCCTGTCTTTCATAATCCTCGATAATGGCGCGCAAGAGCGCCCCGTTGGGATGATAAAACACCAGTCCCGCCCCCGCCTCTTCATGGTAGACATCAAAGAACCCCAGCGCCGGGCCGATCTTTCTGTGGTCGCGTTTTTTTGCCTCCTCTAAATTTTTTAGATACCCTTGCAATTCTTCCTGCGTTGCAAAACAGGTGCCGTAAATCCTCTGCAGCATGGGGTTAGTCTCTAAACCGCGCCAATAGGCGCCGGCCAGCGACAATAACTTGAAGGCCGGAATCTGGCCCGTTGAATTCAGGTGCGGCCCGCGGCAAAGGTCGCTAAAATTTTTGCCGGTTTTGTATATGCTAACCTTTTCTCCGGGCAGGTTCTCAATTAACTCAACCTTATAATCCTCTTTTAATTTTTTAAATAACTTTACCGCCTCTTCTCTGGGGAGCTCCTCCTTTATAAAGGGCTCGTTCGCTTTAATAATCTGGCGCATCTTTTCTTCTATTTTCCCCAGGTCCTCGTCGGTAAAAGAGGTTTCTTTATCAAAATCGTAATAAAATCCCTCCTCTATCGCCGGGCCAATGCCAAGCTTAACCGCGGGCCAAAGCTCCTTTACCGCCGCAGCCATAACGTGGGAACAGGAATGCCTTAATATGTTTAGATCCATAATATTATTAGCGTAAAGTGTAAAGCGAAAAGCGTAAAGTTAAAGCGTAAAGTTTAAAACGCTTTAAGTTTTACGTTTTAGTTTTGCGCTTTGCGCTTTGCATTTTTCACTCTTATGGTGGGCCCAAGAGGACTTGAACCTCTGACCTTTGCGATGTCAACGCAACGCTCTAACCAACTGAGCTATGAGCCCCAATCTTAACCCTCGCCACAAAACATGGCGAGTCCGCCACGCCTTGTGGCGGAAACTGAGCTATGAGACTGTAATCCATTAATATATTATTCGACCTATCGGCCAATATGGGCAAGGAGGGAGTCGAACCCTCACGACCTTACGGCCAATGGATTTTAAATCCATCGTGTATGCCATTCCACCACTTGCCCGGCCTTGTCGTTAAATTTATCCAGGCGTGGACCGGACTCGAACCGGTGCATAGTTGTTTTGCAGACAACTCCCTTAACCGCTTGGGTACCACGCCGGTTATCAAAGAAGCCTCTTTGCTGCCCTGACTACATCCTCAACCTCTGCCAGGCAGCCGATACCCCTCTTGCCGCAGGCAAGCTCACCGCTTTTTGGGCCAATGAAGCTGTAGCCTAAGGACTCTAGTTTTCTGATATTCCCCTGTGTAATCCTGTTCTTGTACATCCGGTCATTCATCGCCGGAGCAATCAAGACCGGCGCATCCGTTGCGCAAATTACGCAGCTTAACAGGTCATCGCAGATGCCGCTTGCGATTTTAGCGATAATATTGGCGGTTGCCGGCGCAACCAAAACTAAATCCGCCTTATCAGCAAGCGCTACATGCTCTATGCCCCAGGTATCTGCTTCAGCAAACAAAGAGCCTCGGTAGGCCTTGTTCCCGGAGAGGCTCTGAAAAACAACCGGACTGATGAGCTCCTCTGCCTCCTGCGTCATCACCACCCTGACGCAAAACCCCAGCTCCTTTAACCTGCGCAAGATATCACAAGCCTTATATATGGCAATGCTGGCCGTTACCCCTAAAATAACCTCTTTGCTTTTAGCCACGAATTATTCTTTCGGCTTTACTTTTGCGCAATGCACCTTGTTTTCTGAGATTTCGTGCAAGGCAATGGTAGAGGGCTTAGTGGATGAATTTGCATCTACGAGCTTGGGCTGACCTTCGGCAATCTCCAAAGCCCTTTTGGATGCCAAAATTACCAGCTTATAAATGGAACCATCGCTCTTGTCCAGAAGTTTTTCAATGGGGACGTACGGCATAATTAATTTCTCCTAATATAATCGCTTTCAATGCGTTTAACGCCTGCAAAAAGTTACTGTTTGCCACGGTGTAATCATATCTACGGGAGCCTGCCAGTTCACCCTGCGCAAGCCGCAGGCGCTGTTTCAGTTCACGGCTTGCGGTTCTGCAACGCTTTTCTATCCTTGCCTTAAGCTCTGCCAGTGAGGGGGGGATAATAAAAATAGTTACGGCCTCATCAGGATAACACTGTTTGATCTTGCGCGCCCCTTTTAAGTCCAGGCAGAGAATAACGTTTTTACCCTGTTTTAACCGGCGCTCAATAAAGTCTTTGGGCGTTGCGTAATAATAACCCAAATATTTTGTCCATTCAAGGATTTTTTGCTTCCGGCGCCTGTCCTTAAATTCTTTCTCGCTGATAAAAAAATAATCCCTGCCGCTGTTTTCTCCGGTCCTTCTACGCCGCGTCGTAAGGGAAACCGACTTAGCCAGCCGATTCCTTAACATTCTGTCTCTAATCAGCCTGGCAACTAATGTAGTTTTACCCGAGCCGGAAGGGCCGGAAATTACAAAAATTTTCCCCGTGCCTTTATCTTGCTTCACTCAATATTCTGCACCTGTTCGCGTATCTTTTCAATCTGGCTCTTGATCTGCACGATACGCCCAGAAATAAGCAGGTCAAAGGTCTTAGCCCCCAAGGTGTTTGCCTCGCGCTGCATCTCCTGGGCGATAAAATCCAGTTCCTTGCCGACCAGCCCGGATTTAGAAAGCCGGCTTTTAAAGTTTCTGGTGTGGTAGTCCAGCCGCTCTATCTCCTCGCTGATATCGGCGCCTTTCAAGAAAGCAGAACGCTCCTCGGCCTTATCTATATTTTTGAGTTTCTCCTTAATGGCTTTTTTAAAACGTGCTTTTACCGCCGCGAGGCTTAGCTTAAGGGACTCTGCCCTGCTTTTTAAAAATCCCTGCGTTGCCTTACCCTCCTTGCTCCGGGCATTGGATAACTCATCCAGCGCCCCGGCAAGCAAGGGCTTCAGCCGCGGCCAGATGTTCAGTACAGAGATACTATCCTCTTCCAGCGATAAAATGCCCGGCAGATGCACCAGGGTATCAATACCCACCTCCCCCTCGATCTGGAACTTCTCTCTTATCTGGTTTAGCTGCCAGAGGTAATCACGAAGCAGCGCCTTATTTATAAAAACTTTTGAGGGCCGGCTGCCGATAATATTTATTGCGCAAGTAACGCGGCCCCTTTTAATTTTGCGTTCAATCTCTTTTTTTATCCTGCCCTCCAGAGAGAGATACCCCGACGGCATATGAAAGACCGTCTCTAAAAATTTATGGTTGGAGCTTCTTAATTCGATCCGGATTTTTCCAAAAGGGGCAGCCTCTGCCTCCCTGGCGCCGAAACCCGTCATGCTCTTTATCATATTAAAATCCCGTTTTTTAGGCCCAGGCTTTTTTCTTGTGTTCTTTCTCCAGGGCATCTTTGGTGGCATATAAATCAACAATGAGCTCCTGCGGCACAAACCACAGCTTTATCTCTCGTTCCGCCTCAGGCTCGTTAGATGAAACATGAATTACATTCTCGTAAACTCCGGAGGTAGTAATCCTGCCGTAAGAACCCCTGATGCTGGTGGCCTCAGCCTCTTCGGGATTGGTACTGCCGGCAAGCTCCCTGCATTTTATAATGGCATTCTCGCCCCAGTAGACAAGCGCCATAACTTTACGACGGTCATGAAACTCTCCGCGTAGATATTTTATTAATTCATTAAAAAAGGGCTTGTCTTGGAGATGTTTATAGTGCTCCTCGGCCAGCTCCTTTGAAACGCGGACCATTTTGGCCGCGACAATCTCAAGCTTTGATTCGGAAAGCCGGGTTAAGATATTGCCGGTCAAAGACTTTTTTAACCCATCGGGTTTTATAAGAATTAATGCCGCCTGATTCATCCCGCACTTTCTCCTTTCATGAGAGCGCTGAAAAATTCTTTTTTAACACGAATTCTCACGAATCAAAAGCCGAATTCTCACGAATTATCGACGGGAAACATTCGTGTAAATTCGATAAAAATTCGTGTGGATTCGTGCCAAAGATACTTCTTCCCAGAGCTCTTGAATAATTGATGAATATAGAACTAAATAAATTAACCGCGCATGAGCTGATTGAAAAGATAAGTAAGGAAGAAACTACTTCTCAGGAGATAATTAATACTTTAAAAGGAAGAATTAAAGATATAGATTCTAAAGTTAAGGCATATGTTAGGCTTTCTAATTCTCATTCTTTAGACCAAACACCAGACACCAAACACCAAACACCTATTCTAAAAGGTATCCCCATTTCCATCAAAGATAACATCTGTACCGAAGGTTATAATACTGAATGTTGTTCTCAGATTTTAGCAGGATTTAAACCGCCATATAATGCCACAGTGATTCGGAAATTAAAAGAGGCAGGCGCAACAATATTAGCGCTAAAGACCAATATGGATGAGTTTGCCTTTGGTTCATCTACTGAAAATTCGTGCTTTGGCCCTACCCATAATCCTTGGAATTTAGAGTGTGTACCTGGCGGTTCATCCGGAGGTTCGGCAGCAAGTGTCGCTGGCGACGAAGCAATTTGGGCCCTGGGTTCGGATACAGGCGGCTCTATACGCCAACCTGCATCCTTCTGCGGTATAGTCGGGCTTAAGCCGACCTATGGCCGGGTCTCGCGTTATGGTTTAATTGCTTTTGCTTCAAGCTTAGACCAGATTGGACCTATTACCAAAGACACCGGAGACTGTGCATTATTAATGAATATCATCTCTGGCTATGACCCTTATGATTCTACTTCGGTTAATATTGAAACTCCAGATTATACAAAAGCACTAATTAATGATATAAAAGGTATTAA
>JAZDPH010000051.1:0-2711 GCA_043797735.1 Candidatus Omnitrophota bacterium
ACCTCTACTATAGCCCCCTTATCAATAACCGCTATCCTCTCGGCCCCCTTTACCGTGGAAAGCCGGTGGGCGATTACGAATACGGTCCTGCCCTGAATAAGTTTATCCAGCGCATCCTGAACTATGCGCTCCGCCTCGCTATCCAGTTGTGAAGTCGCCTCGTCCAGTATCAAAATCGGCGGGTTTTTTAACAAGGCGCGGGCAATGGCGATCCTCTGGCGCTCTCCTCCGGAAAGCCTCATCCCCCTGTCGCCTATAACCGTATCATAACCTAAGGGCAGCCCCTTTATAAACTCATGCGCGTGCGCCTGAACAGCTGCTTCTTCTATCAGCGCCAGCGATATATCCGGTTTGCCGTAAGCGATATTAGCCCTGATGGTATCGTTAAATAATATCGTCTCCTGTGTAACGATGCCGATTTGCCGGCGCAGGGATTTTAAAGAAACCCCCCTGATGTCGATGCCGTCTATCAGAATCCTTCCCCTTTGCGGGTCATAGAAACGCGGTATTAAATCCACCAGCGTGCTTTTACCCGTGCCGCTGGGCCCGACTATAGCCAGCATTGAGCCCTTTTTTACCGTTAAATTTATATCCTTTAGAATCTGCTGTTGGGCATAGCTGAAAAAGACCCCCTCAAAAATAATCTCATCTCTAAAACCGCTTAATTCAGCCGCCCCGAGCGCCTCTTTTACCGACGGGGAAGTCTCCAGCACCTCGTAAATGCGTTCGCTGGCCGCCACTGCCTGCTGGTTCAGGGAATTTACCTGGCTTAATTTCTTAAAGGGCCTGATCAGCGACAACAATGAACCCAAAAACAGCCCGAATACCCCGAAAGAAAGCGTGCCGATAATCACCTCCCTGCCCCCCCAGAAGAAAACGCTCACCCCGGCGATACAGCCTAAAATCTCCGTGATCGGGCTTAAAAGCAGGAGGCGTTTTATAGACTTCATCGAAATCTTGTAGTAATCGCGGTTTATGCCGTCAAACCTTTTTATTTCATAGCCCTCCATATTAAAGGCCTTGACAATCCTTGTGCCTGTAATCGTCTCATAAAGCAGGGAGTTGATATCCGCCATCTTCTCCTGAGACCTCTTTGATAACTTGCGCAATATACGCCCGACCTTAATTATAGGAAAGGCGATCAGGGGAACCAGGATTATCGATACCAGCGCCATCTTGAAATAAATAAGAAAGGTTATCGAAAGGAATACCACTACCAAGAGCCCCTGATAGATCAGGTCGGTGGCGCCGTAAGAGACGGCGTTCTCTACCAGCTTGACATCGTTGGTAATGCGCGAAACCATCTCACCGCTGCGCTTATGGGTAAAATAATCCAGCGAGAGCGACTGCATTTTTGCATAGAGCTTGCTCCTTATATCCCTTACTACGCGCTGGCCGATATCCGACATAATATAACTCTGCAAAAATCCAAAAAGGCCCTTAAGGACAAAAAGCGCCAAAATGCTTATGGCCATGTAATTAAGCATTGTTGCCGGGGGTATACTATTCAATTTATCCACGAAATTAGCCAGGAATTCCGGCAATCTGCTGGGGATAACGATCTTTTTGTCCGTTAAGACCTTGTCCGATAAGGGCACAATCATCGCCAGCTGCACCCCGTCAAAAATTGCAGAAAACCCCATGCAGACGGCGGCGATAAAAAACTTAGGCAGATACGGCCTGACGAATCGCAGTAACTTCAGATAATCACGCAACTTTCGCTCCTTCCTAAAAAGTAAAATAGTCTATCATATTCCCCGTCATATGGCAACTTTTTTATTCTTTATATTTAGCTTAGCAAATCCCTGCAGGCAGATGGTAATCTTAATCTTTTGCGCCTGCCTTGGTTTGTTTTCGCCGCACCGCTTGTCCGCCATAGAACTTTGGCGGACTGCGCTCGGGAGTCGGCTTTCGCTCTTGCCTATAATTTATAGCGGGCAATCCGTGCCCGCGAAAGCCTCCTACGTGCGGCTCAAATCAAACCAAGGCAGCCGCCGACAGCCGTTAAGCCTCTCCTAGATTGTGAATAGCTGGTTCTCGTATTCTGCTGCGGGGACTGTTCGCGTGCATTAGAAATTTTTCGGCAGATGTGCACAAGGAGTTACGGCGAGCGGGAGTACCCAGTTTAAACGTAAGTAGCTACGAGAGCGAGCCGTAAACCGCAGTGCACGGCGAAAAATTTCGCACGCGAATAGGCCCCGCAGCAGAATAGGTTGAGTGAGAAAAGTGACAGTGGTGTTTATCACAGCATAAGATTTTAGTTGCAAGGGGACAGGGGGTTTGCTATTATGCTTGTCATGAATAAAATACGGGTAGCCGTAGTAGGGGTGGGGCATTTAGGCAGTTTGCATGCCAGAATATACAAGGACTCCGAAAACTGCCTCCTGGCAGGGGTCTCTGACATAGATCAGGCGCGCCTTAACGAAGCCTCCCAGTCCCTGATGGCCCCGGGTTGCCAGGATTACCGCGAACTCTTCGGCAGGGTTGACGCGGTCAGCATCGCCGTGCCTACAAAACTGCATTATAAAATCGCCGCGGAGTTCTTAAAACACAAAATCCATGCTTTGGTGGAGAAACCCTTTACCGCCAGCCTCAAAGAAGCCGATGCCTTAATTAAACTGGCGCAAAAAAACAAAGTTATACTTGCCGTCGGCCATATAGAACGTTTCAACTCCGCCTTCAGCGCAACCCAAAAACTCATCAACAGGCCC
>JAZDPH010000054.1:0-16273 GCA_043797735.1 Candidatus Omnitrophota bacterium
CGGCTCATCTGGTTTACGGCATCGGTCACGGTATTATGCAGCCTCTCCAGGCCCTGCGCCTCCTGCGAAAAGACAATCCGCGTTATCACGTCGCTGCCGAAAACCGCCTGCTTGTTATAAGCGGCCCTGGTACCGAGGGTACTGCCTGACTTAAGGTCAATTAACTGCCCGGTGATGGTGGTGGTGCCGATATCAAAAGATAATCCGAAATTTCTCGCTGAACTGTCCCCGGGCTCGATATTGATAACCTCGCAGGCATCGTCCCTCCTGCCTATGGTAGCCGTAACCTTCCAATCGGAATCCCTAAGCAGTTCTCCCAGCTGTTTTATGTTGGCAAGGCTGGTATGAATAACGCGCAGGCCCGCACGGCGCTGAATTTCTCTGTATAACCTCTCCAGGTCGCTTATTCTATCCTCTAAATTCGGAGGGGCCAACTGCAGGTATAGTTTTTCCGTCAGCGGCGAATGAGCAAACTTTTCTTCCCTCTGTGCCAAAACCAGCCCCGGCTCTATCTCTTCGGATTTTTCATAAAGGCCTTTAAGCCTTAGCTTCAGCTCCTGCGGGCTTAAATTTTCAAAATCAAGCCTTGATTCGGAAGGAACCTCCACTTCTATGTCGCTGTGCACGGTACTTAAACAAGCCAGATACATATTCTTGCTTCTTTCTTGCGGCGTCAGCGCCCCTTCAGGCGGGGTAATAACCTTACCTTCTTTTAGTATTACCTTGCACCTGCCGCAGACCCCGTCGCCGCCGCAGGCCGAATTAATATAGATGCCGCAGGATAACGCCGCAGAAAGTATGGTGGTATCCTCGGCCACCTCTATCGTCTTGTTATCAGGAATAAACTTAACCTTGAACTTTTCCATTTATAAATTCTTTAAGAATGATGGGATGCCGGCGGCTTCTTTGGGGCCGACGGTTACCTGCCAGCCCGAGGCCTCCTCAAGCTCACCGCTTATTACCGCGACATAGCCGGGGATGATGATTTTTTTATGCGCTACGGCGTCCTTGACCGCGAACTTATTCAACGAATCGGCAATCTTTGCCGGGGTAAACTTCTCGGCGGCCCAGGCAGTCAAGACAGACATCCCCTCCGTATCCACGCTTAAAATATAGACGGGAATCTTACCGGCCTCAACCTCTCCTAAAACCGTATAATAGGAAAGCGAGAAGTTGGTAGTAATCAATACCGGCGACTTATCAGTTACCTGGCCTACCGGATAAAGCTTCGGCTCAATCTGCAGCGGCTTCTGCGGGTCGGTATAAATATTCTGCCGCAGGGTCAAAAGCGCCAGCGCCTCATAGCTCTCTATCCCTTTTATAAGCAGGATACCGGCATATTTGGCGATGTAAGAGGCGGCCTCAATCGCCTCCTGAAGAGGGTCATCTTTTTCTACTATTACCAAAGCGGGGTAACCTAAGCTGCGGTTTGATTTCTTAAGGGCCTGCCTTCTAATCTGGGTCAACTGCCAAATCTTATCGCTAATTGATTTGCCGCCCGGCTCAAGCACTAAATCCGCCGCGCCCTTATTGCTTAACTCTACGCTAAGTTTGGATAAGGCTTCTAAATCCGCAGCCGATACCACAAGCGGCGCCTTAAACTCCGCTGCCACTCCAACAATCTCACCCAGATTATCCGCTGTGGCATGATACAGGAGGGGCTTGCGGCCTTTTACAAAAGCCAGCGCCTCTTTTAGCGCTGCCGGCTCCTCCGACATTAATACCAGCGCAAGGCCGGTATTGGCGGCGATAACTTTTAACGCCTCAAGAAACCTTTTCGCCTGGCCCTTCTGCCTTAGCGCTACTAAATTTACCTTTAACTCCTGCCCCACCCGCTCAAACTTTAATTTATTTATTTTTTCCAGGCGCTCTTTTATCTGGGCATCGGTAAGGGAATCATCAATAATAAAACCTATGCCGCAGGGGCGATGGAATTTTTCTTCATGGCGGAAAAGCACCGTTTCGTTGCCGACTTCAAGCTTATCCTCGCCTTGGCCGACGGAGATTAGTTTTATCGCCGGCTCGGCCGCCGCCTCCAGGGCGCGCTTTGCCTCATCGCTTAGATAAGGACAGGCAGTGATACTTACCGCTTTTTTTGCCAGCTGCATCGCAAAAGCAAGGCAGGTGGCAAAAGAACACTGGCGGCAATTTGTTTTAGGCAACAGTTTGTAAATATCTAAACCTGAGAGAGCCATATTAAGTCAGTAGTTAGTAGATAGTAGTTAGTAGTTAGGGGTTGATATAGTAATGCAAAAGAGTTTTGACGGTTTGCTTCTGAATATTATTTTTGCCAAAATTTCCGATTCTTCGTGAGTATCTGCTTTCTCTAATCTCTTTAACAAGTCTTGCCTCAATTTAAAAACAGCTTTTTTATTCGCGTCGCGGCTGCATACTTCTATCTTTACCGCCCGTCCGTTAAGTTTTTCTATATTACCCTTGCCGTAAGTCGCACCCGTGGCTAACTGCAGGCCGTCTATCAGGCAGGACTTCGGCCTTTGGTTGGCGCCCCAGGCTTTAACACTAAGGCCAAAATGCTTTTTGCAGCCTAATTTAGATATAGCCGCCTCCCCCACAAGAAGCCCCAGCACCAGCCACGGCCCCAAATGCCCATGAAACTTTATCCCTTCTTTTAAACTTACTCTTCTATTTCCCATTCCCGCCCTATCTACTAACTACTATTATCTATTAATTAGATTTGCTAAATACCCCGCCCCGAAACCGTTATCTATATTTACCACCGCCACCCCCGGCGAACAACTGTTAAGCATAGTAAGCAGGGCTGATAATCCCGAAAAGTTAGCTCCGTAACCACAGCTGGTGGGCACGGCGATTACCGGGCATTTAGCCAGGCCGCCGACCAGGCTTGCCAGGGCGCCCTCCATCCCTGCCACTACTATAATAACCCTGGCCTTGTTTATAACTTCTATATTACCCAGCAGGCGGTGTACGCCGGCAACCCCCACATCGTAAAGCCTGACCACCGGATTACCCAGTAGCCCGGCGGTAACCGCTGCCTCTTCAGCTACCGGAATATCCGCAGTGCCGGCGGAAATAACCGCAACCGGCCCTTTGGCGGGTTTCTTCGGCGCACGCAACAGGTATCCGATTTTCGCTAAAGGGCTGTATTTAAGGCGGGGAAATATTCTTTTAAGATAGGCAAAAGTCCCCTTCTCTAACCTGGTAAGCAGGAGGTCCTGCTTGTTCCTGATTAACTCCCGCGCAATCTTCTTAAGGCCGCTTTTGGTTTTGCCCGGACAATATATTACTTCCGCAAAACCTCTGCGCCTTTTTCTATCCAAGTCCAGTTTCGCGAAACCAAGGTCGCAGAAACCCGCAGCATCGGCCATATCTTTTTTAATATCCTCGAAATATAATAATTAGCAATGCGGTGATTATGATTCCGGACAATATATAAAAATCGTTGAAATAGAGAAAATCGCTAAGGCGGTCCTTGAACGGATATTCCGGGCGCAGGGCGGCTTTCTCAGAAAACTCCCCGGGCTTATTCTTAAAGTCAAAGACCTGGGCCTTTCTAAAACGCAGATATACCCCGCCGATACGGTATGCCGGAAGGCTGCCTGCCTCAACTAAATCCACAACCTCTCTTTCCGAGATGCCCAAAATTGAAGAAGCATCCCTGACCGTCAAAAATTTTTCTTCAGCCATAGCTTTCTAAGACTCTTTGCCGCCTTGCTCCTTTAGTTGTTATTCTCTTTTATTCTTCCGGAGGAGATCCAGCCGTCAATCTCCTTGCGTTCAAATCTCCAGTCGCTGCCGTCTTTGCGGCCGGGCATCTTGCCTGAATTAGCCCATTCCATAATTGAATTTAAATCTACCTCCAGATAGCGCGCCAGTTCCTCGGAGTTCAAATAGTCGCTTAGCATAGAACACTTGCCTTCAAATATAGCCCCCTCGGCTATATTTAATTTCGTCGGATAAATATCCCCCTCAACTACCGCGCCCGGCAGGAGAGTGAGCATCTCCTTGGCGGTTATCCTCCCCTTTACCTTGCCCCCGATAATAATATTGTCGCCGACAATGTTGGCGCAAACAAAGGCCGTCTGGCCAACAGTCAAATTTCCCTTAGTATCCAGGCTGCCTTCAAATTTACCGTTGATGCGCAGGTTCACCGGGTCTTTAAAACTAAGCGTGCCCTGCATAGCGGCATCCACATCCAGAATCTTTTCTTCTGCCTTCTTTTTAAAAGCCATCTTTCTCACCCCCTTTTCCCTTAGCCTTCAAACACAACCCCCCTAATCTATATATATCAAAAACATACAGCGATGTCAACATACTCTTCAGGCCTCTAACTTTAAGTCTAAATACAAATCTGACTTATGATTTTTCTTAAAAAGCCGCCAGGCAAGGCCCGCTACCATCGCGGCATTGTCGGTACAGAGGCCTTTGGGAGGAAAATAACAATTGATATTCTGTTCTTTTGCCGCCGCATGGAATTTTAGCCTCAACCTGTTATTTGCCGCAACGCCCCCTCCGATAACAAGCCGGCCTATGCTTTTTAATCTGCAGGCCAAAAACGACTTGGCAATAAGCGCGTCAATAACTGATTCCTGGAAAGAAGCGGCGATATCGCAAATAAGTTCGGAGTTCAGAGTTCGGAGTTCAGAGTTACTTTTCTCTGTTGAATGTTTCTTTACATAATATAAGACGGCGGTTTTTATGCCGCTGAAACTGAAATCCAGCGGCTTTTTTGTTCCGGAGCAGTTAAATTTTATTTTTTTAGGGTTGCCGCTTTTAGCCATCCGTTCGATAAAGGGGCCGCCGGGGTAACCCAGCCCCAGAATCTTTGCTACCTTATCAAAGGCCTCGCCGCAGGCATCGTCGCAGGTTGCCCCGAGCAGCTCTATTTTATCAAAATCCTTTACGCAAAATATACTGCTGTGGCCTCCGGACACAACCAGGGCAATAAAGGGAAGCCGGATACCCGGGGCATTTAAAAAATTTGCGTATATATGGCTGCGCAGGTGATTGACCCCTATTAAGGGCGCGGCTATCGCCAGGCTTAAGCTTTTAGCAAAAGAAAGCCCCACCAATAAAGAGCCCGCCAGCCCGGGGCCGGCGGTTACGCTGATTAAGCCTATCTGCTTTAACTTCACCCCGGCCTCTTTTATGCCGGCGGCGGCAACTTCAGTGATACACTCAAGCTGCATGCGCGAGGCTATCTCGGGAATAACTCCGCCGTATTTCTTATGAAATTTAAGGCTGGAGCTGATTTTATTGGAAAGCACCTGCCGGCCGTCTTTGACTACCGCTACCGAAGTTTCATCGCAGGATGTTTCAATGCCTAATACATACATATGTTAATCTCAAATTTCAAAATCAAAATCTTTTTAACACGAATATACACGAATTTTTATCGAATTATCACGAATTAAATTCGTGATAATTCGGAATTTCATTCGTGTGAATTCGTGTTTGGTTCTACTAATTCCGAGACAAAGACAAACTGGTATCCCTCTTTTTCCGACTCCGGCATTATCTCCTTTAAGACCTCCAGAGTAACCTTACGGTCGTGGCCGACGCCTACGGCAAAACCCTTCTTGGCGGCAATTGCCTTTAATTTATTGAACTGGCCCCTGATATATTCAGGCTCCAGCCTATTATCCAGAAATACGTCTCTCTTAATAAAAGGCATCTTCATACTGCGGGCCAAATCAGAGGGCACTGAAGTAGCCGTTACGGCGCTGTCTAAGAAATAAAGCCGTTTATTTTTTAGCTCCGCAAAGACCTCCCGCATCAGGCGCTCATCCTCTGTGGCCTTTGAACCCATATGATTATTTACCCCGCAGGCGTAACTAACATTATCCAGCCCCTCTCTAACGATAGCCTTGATTTCGCCTTCGTTCATAGAAGTAAGAATAGTATCTTTTTCCATCCCCATCTTTGACTGCGGCTCCATCGGCAAATGCAATATAACCTCAAACCCCCGTTTATGCAACTGTTCCGCGGCCTCTCCGGAATATCTCAGATTAGGCAGGATTGCCGCGGTAAAAGGGGATTTTATTTCATCAATCAGCCGCATGTTATTCAGGCTGTACCCCCAGTCATCAAGCACAATCGCGATTTTGCCCTGCGAGCCGGGAGGAGACTGGGGTTTTAGCGCTGCCTTAGGCTTAGATTTTAGCGCAACTTCAAGCTTGGGCTTTACTACAGCTTCAGACTTAGGCGCTACTGCAGCCTCGGGCTTAGACTCGGGCAGCCGGGCTTCCGCCGGGGCTGGTTTTACTTTAACCGCCGCTATCCTGACAGGTTTAGGCCTGGTTTTTATGTAGTTATTAATCATAAAAAAGGCCCCCTCCAGAACAGCGACAACTAAAATAATCTCTATGGCTATTCTGTAACCCTTGCCCCTTGCGAATGAACTCCGCCTCCTGCCTCTTCTCACGTCTTGCCGTTACTCTGATAGAATTCTAAAGCCTTCAAGATATCCACCGCGCGCATAAGCTGATTATCCGACTTGTAGCCTAAAGCAGCGTCTTCCTGCGGGGGCTCATTTTTACCGTCTATCTTACTGAATATCTCCTCTTTCTGGTCTTCGGTTTTTCCGTTCCTGGTAATCTCTATCCTGCCCTCTTCTACGAGGATATCCGGCTCTACCCCTTTTTCGTGTATAATTTTACCCAGCGGAGTAAAATATTTACTTGTCGTCAGCCTAAGCGCCGAGCCGTCGCTTAAAGGTATAACCGACTGGACCGAGCCCTTGCCAAAAGACTTCATCCCCACGATGATAGCGCGCTTATAATCCTGCAGGCAGCCGGCAACTATTTCGCTTCCGGAAGCAGAGCCTTCATTTATTAATACCGCCATCGGCAATTCAAGAATGGGGCTGCCGTCATCAGCGAGAAGTTCCATGTTTTGCGCCGGCTGGCGGCCCTTGGTATAAACGACTTTTTTGCCCTTATCCACAAACTTACCCGCTACTTCTACCGCTACATCCAGCAGGCCCCCGGGATTATTACGCAAATCAAGTATCAGCGCCTTCATCCCGCTATTGCTCAAATTCTTCAGCGCCTTATCCAAATCCTTGGACGTATTCTCCCTGAATTCGGATAAGCGAACATAGGCAATGCCATTCTCCAATATCTTTGCCTCTTTTATATCCTTTATCTTGATCATGTCGCGTGTAATCTTAAAATCCAGGATCTTATTCTCCGACTCCCGCAGGACAGAAAGGCTAACCGATGTGCCGGGCTTGCCCCTTAATTTCTTTACCGCGTCGGTAAGGGTCAAATCGCGGGTCAATTCATCGTCAATCTTTACAATGCGGTCATTGGCCTTCATACCCGCCTTCCAGGCCGGGGTGTCTTCCAGCGGCGTCACCACGGTCAACAGGCCGTCCTTTAAGGTGATCTCAATGCCTAAGCCGCCGAATTTTCCTTCGGTGTCAACTTTTAATTCATTATAGGTCTCCGGGTCCATAAACTGGCTGTGCGGGTCAAGCGAGGCAAGCATCCCCTTTAACGCCCCGTAAATCAAATCCTTGGCATCTGTATCATCAACATAGTCCATGCGCACTATTGCCAGAGAGTCAGAAAAAATCTCCACCTGCCGATAAAGGTCATCCTCTTGTTTTCTGTCTACGGCGGAAACCGCGCGGGAAACAAAAATAAATATCCCCAGGCCGATTATAAATAAAAGCGGTATGACGACTATTCTTTTACGCATCAGGATAACCTCCGTTTTAATATTTCCTGCATCAGTTTAGGGTTTGCCTTGCCTTTTGTCTTTTTCATCGCCTGCCCGACCAGGTACATCAACGCGTTCTCCTTGCCGGTGCGGTAATCGCCGGCGGATTTAGGATTTTCCTTAATCACCTCTTCAGCCGCGGCTTCTAGGCTTGCGCCGTCGGAAACCTGGTACAAATTTTTCTCCTGAATGAGTTCTGAAATTAATCTTGCGCTTGTGATTGACTCGCCCAAGACGGCCTTTGCGGATAAATTAGAAATCTTGCCCTCTTCGGCCAATTTTACTAAGTTGATTAATTCTGAATTTCCTCCGGGTATTTTTAACTCCGAAGGAAGGCAGTTACGGCTGTTTGCCTCTGAAAGCACCGGACCGATCAGCCAATTTACAATTATTTTTTTATCCTTTGCGGGATATTTTTTTATGCAGTCTTCGGCGTAATCGGCCTCTTTCCTGGAGGCGGTTAAAATTTTTGCTTCGTATTCCGAGAGATTGTATTCTTTAATAAAACGCGTGACTTTTTCCTGCGGCAGCTCCGATATGGCCCCGCGCAGCCGGCTCACCTTATCTTCGGTTATTGTAAAAGGCGGCAGGTCCGGCTCGGGAAAATAACGGTAATCCTGCGCCTCCTCTTTGCTGCGCATCAGCACGGTGAGCGACTTCTCCGAATCCCAGAGCCTGGTCTCCTGCGTTACTTTCTCGCCCCTGCTTAATAATTCACCCTGCCGGCTGATCTCATATAGAAGGGCATCCCTTACCCCCTTAAAGGAGTTCATGTTTTTTAACTCCGTCTTTACTCCCAGCGTTTTAGTTCCGGCCGGCCTTAACGAGATATTTGCATCGCAGCGCAAAGAG
Organism: Candidatus Omnitrophota bacterium; assembly: GCA_043797735.1. Classification (GTDB taxonomy): domain Bacteria; phylum Omnitrophota; class Gorgyraeia; order Gygaellales; family Profunditerraquicolaceae; genus BS750m-G77. The sequence goes on from JAZDPH010000054.1 coordinate 8,557, forward strand.
CCCTTTTCCATATCGCAATCAGAGACCTCAAGGTATTCCAGGATGCTTTTTAAGGCGGTCAGGTATTCGTATGCCTCCTGCGGCGAATTGATATCGGGCTTAGAAACTATTTCCAATAGGGGTACGCCGGCACGGTTAAAATCCAGAAGGCTTGCATCATCTTTATGAATAAGCTTTCCGGCATCCTCCTCCAAATGCACGCGCAGGATTCCTATGCGTTTTGTTTTTGCTTCAACATTAATATCCAGATAGCCCTCTTGCGACAAGGCAAGGTCATACTGGGAGATCTGGTAATTCTTAGGCAGGTCAGGATAGAAATAATTCTTCCGGTCAAGTTTTGTATATTCCCGTACCTGACAGTTCAAGGCAAGGGCGACTTTAACCGCCAGCTCCAGCGCAAGTTTATTCAGAACCGGCAGGGAACCAGGAAACCCGAGGCAGACCGGGCAGGTTTGCGAATTCGGCTCATTTCCAAATTCCGTCGAACAGCCGCAAAAAGCCTTGGTCTTAGTCTTTAAGTGGGCGTGGACCTCTAATCCAATTACGGTTTCGTAATTCACCCCGCACCTTCTTTTTTATTCAATACTATTCCCATATTTATACTCTCAACATCTTTATTTATTAGAAGGTGCGGGGCTCATCTCTTTTCCCGTCATTCAGGCTGTGTCGCAATACCATTATACGTCATTGCGAGGAAGCCGTCGAAGACGGCTGACGAAGCAATCTCGTCGATAAGTTTGGGATTGCTTCGCTCCCTGCGGTCGCTCGCAATGACAATATTCCTTCAATACGCCATCACATATCATAACTTTGGTTTCATCTTGTGCCACTCGGTATTCTGTTCGTAAGTATGCGCCACCCTGAAAAGCATCTCTTCATCAAAGGGCTTGGCCATAATCTGCAAGCCTACAGGCAGGCCCTCTTTGGTAAAGCCGCAAGGGAGCGATATCGCCGGAATGCCCGCTAAATTAACCGATATGGTATAGACATCCGAAAGATACATCTTAAGCGGCTCATTGCATCTTTCGCCGATTTTAAATGCCGGCGTAGGCGATGTGGGGGCCAGGATACAGTCGGCCTCCTTAAAAACATTATCAAAATCCTGTTTTATCAACGTGCGCACTTTTAAGGCGCGCAGGTAATAGGCATCGTAATAACCATGCGACAAAGCAAAGGTCCCCAGGATAATCCGGCGTTTGGCCTCCTCGCCGAAACCGGCGCCGCGGGTTTTTCTATACATATCTATTAATGACTGTTGGGGGCTTCGATAACCATACTGCACCCCGTCAAACCTGGCAAGATTAGAACTGGCTTCGGCGGTGGCAATAATATAATAGACCGGGGCTGCGTATTCTGTATGAGGCAGAGAAACTTCTTTTATTACAGCACCTAAGCTTTTTAATTTCTCTACCGCTTCAGCGACCGCGCTTTTAACCTGCGCGTCCATCCCGTCAATAAAATACTCTTTGGGAATCCCTATTTTTATCCCTTTAACATCGTTGATTAATGACTTGGTGTAATCCGGGACTTCTTTATTTACGGAGGTGGAATCTTTCGGGTCATAGCCGGAGATTGCCTGCATTAATATCGCGCTGTCGGTTACGTCTTTTGTTAAGGGGCCGATCTGATCCAGGCTGGAGGCAAAGGCGATCAAGCCGTAACGGGAGACCCTGCCGTAGGTGGGTTTTAGGCCCACCACCCCGCAGAAAGAAGCGGGCTGGCGAATTGAGCCGCCGGTATCCGAGCCCAATGCAAATATCGCCTCATCCGCGGCAACCGCTGCCGCCGAGCCTCCGGAGGAGCCGCCGGCAACGCACTCTAAATCCCAGGGGTTATGCGTGGGGCCAAAGCAGGAATTTTCCGTTGATGAACCAAAGGCAAACTCATCCATGTTCGTCTTTAAGGAAAGTACCTCGGCTCCGGCATCCTTTAATTTTATGATTACGGCAGCATCGTAAGGCGGCTTAAAACCTGCCAGGATTTTAGAGCAGCATTCGGTATTATGCCCTTCGGTACAGATGTTGTCTTTTATTGAAACCGGAACCCCCTTTAAAAGCGGACGATGGACGATGGACGATGGACGATGGACGATGGGATTAGAATCATTCCCTCGGACATGGGCCCTGACTTTAGGGTCAACGGATTTGATTCTCTGGCGCAGAGATTCAATGATCTGCCCGGAATCAATTTTATGCCCCTTTATTAAATCTATGAGTTCGTGCGCGGTCAGCCTGTTTAGCTCTTCCATTATTCAATTACCTTGGGCACAACAAAAAAGCCTCCCTGCCGCTGGGGGGCATTCATCAACGCCTTATCAACAGAGAGGGATTTCTGCGGCTGGTCCTCTCTTAATACATTGCTGATAGACAAAATATGGTCAGTGGGCTTTACTTCTGTTAAGTCCAACTTGCTTAATTTATCAATGTAATCAAGGATATCGTGCAGCTGCCGGGAAAACTTTTCTAACTCCTTGGCATCCAATTCGATACAAGCAAGGCGGGCCGTACGCTCAACCGTCTCTTCGCTTATCCGCATAACCCCTCCATTATAGAAAAATATACTAACATCCCTTGCATAAAAAGTCAACACATTCGTATCTCCCTGGATAGTAAACATCGTGGGGATACTCAGTGTTGATACTGAGAGCGGCCCCAACACATTGGGCCGCCGAATGTGTCAATTATAATAAGGGAATGTTTAATGCCTCTGGCGGGACCTAGGGCCACCGTCTTCTACCCCCACTTTCCCGATTGCCCCGAAAACATTTTCTGCTTTAGAATGGAAACAGGCGGGGATTATACCTATTCACCCAAATGACGGATAAGCCCTATAGAACGCAAAACTATAATATCTGCCTTACGCGCCTCTTCCTGTTCAGAACGACAATAATCAACATCCATTAATTCTAAAAATTCCGCTGTATAGCCTCTCAAAATCCCAGAATATTCAATTATCTTTTCTCCCCTGAATAACTGCAGGACAACCTTTTTGCCCATATGTTTCTCCAGTAGGGGCTCAAATGATGTATTTAATGAAGAAAATACCCCTGCCTGCATCTGAGAGACATACTTATCCTGGCCGGACAAAGCCCTTCCCATACCACTCATTTGCTTTGCCCTTCCTATCAATAAATTCACCACTTCCATAACCGAATCTTTTACTGTGGCAAAGAAATTCCTTATCTTCCTTTTTATTGTCCTCAGGCCCTTCTGTTGATAGATGCTATTTAAAAAACGAGCGCGTTTCTTCTTACCCTTATCATCCAAGTTCTCAAGAAAACGTACGATACACTGAATATTGGGATACTCATTTTTATAAAGAATAAAACTGGTCTCGATATGATTATCGTCTTTGTCTAAATAAGGTTCCTTGTATTTAAGTTCGAGTCCCGTTGCCTCAATCCGCAGGATCCCCCAGATAACCTTGCCGTTTTTTAGTTCAATATTTACCAGAACGTCGGAGAAATTAAGAAGACACCTGTCACGCATCCTGCCTTTGGCAAAAGCACCAATCACAGTAGATAAAATAATGAATAGTACTGTTACGGTTAACGAATCCATTTATTCAATCCTTTCTTTCCTCTTTTTCCCATTATACCATCTCCATTACAAATTCTGAGGACATCATACTTAATTCCGAATTATGTAATACGTCCCCGGAATTTTGTGGTTTTTGCCGAGCAGCGCGAAATATATCTCCCTGGAATAAAGGAGACGTGGGGCTGTCCGATAATAGCTATAAATAAAAAATTGACTCTAAATTTGCTCTTTCTCAAAGAAGACGTTTCGGTAGAAAGACTATTTTCTAATTTAGCGCCCACCTAAGGGCTGAATTAAACCTTATTTTCTTTCCTGGGGTAGAGATAAGCGAAGCAATTTTCCTAATATTGTAGCCTATGCAGAGCAGCTTGAACTCAGTTGAGACGCGGGGTTGGCCTCTACACAAGAACTGCCTAAAGCCCAAGTTTTTCTTAAAATGACCAAATGGTGTTTCTGCGGCAGGGGCACGTTGATTGTATTTATTCTTCCCGGATTTTGTGGTAAGCCTGTGCCGCATCTTTATAACGAGATCTTCCCTTATGTATCTACTGATCATTCTAAACTTTGCCTTGCCGCGAAGGCATGATTTTTTCTTAAGGCATTGCCGGCAATCTTTAGCCTGATAGATAGTCAGGCCCTTTTTGGACTGAACTGTCTTTTTATAAAGCGCCTTTCCTTCAGGGCAGATATACTGGTCTTTGATACGATTATATCTAAAAGCTTGTTTATTTAAAAGACGTTGTTTTCCCTTGAATTTTTCTTTACGGTCTCTGGCATAGTCAGGATGAGGCAGATATCCTTTAATCCGGTTTTCTTCCAGATACATAAGGTTATTTACCGAGTAGTAACCGCTGTCGGCTAAAAGCTCTTTTGGTTTTACTTTAAGCGTTTGCTCTATTGTCTCTACCTGCGCCTTGAGTTCATTGGAATCGGCGGGAGAGGTTTTAACTTCGCTGGAAACAACGATATTTGTCTTATTGTCCACTGCCAACTGGCAGTTGTAATTTGTTTGGATAAGGTTGCTGCTTTTCATAAAATTGGCATCCTGGTCGGTTAGGTTGATTTTCTCCTTATCTGATTCCTTGGCTTTATGTAAAGCCTGCTTAATCTTCTCAAGCCGCTTCTTTTGGTCTTTGATATCTTCTGGCAGCTCATCGCCGGTTTTATCTTCTCCGTACAACTTGTCTTCAGCTTCATCCGTTTTTATAGCTTCTCTGATAGTGTCTCTGATGTGTTTCTTTTGTTCTTTTAACTCGTCTTGAGTAAAGGTCTTTTGGCTTGAGGCATTAGCCCTGATTTTGGTTGAGTCTAAACTCACTGTTCCAAGCTTTATTAAGCCGATTTCTTTGGCTGCTTTGACTATACTTATAAAGGAATCTTCTAAGACGGCCTGGTGGTTCTTTCTAAAGTCAGAGATGGTTCTGAAGTTTGGGGCCTGCTGTCTGGTTAGGTAAATATAAGCTATGTTTTCTTGGGTGGATCTCATAATCTTTCTGGAGCTAAAGGTGCCTGTGGCATAGCCATAAAACAGGACTTTAATCAGCAGCCTGTAGTCATAGCAGGGAGCGCCGACAGCGCTTTGCTTATTCGCAAGAGCGGATAAATCAAGATGTTCTACGATGTCATCGACGACAAAACAAAGATGGTCCTGGCCTAATATATCTTTGGGGTTTGAAAAGAACAGCATAAATTGCTGCGGCTGATAGCTTCTGACGGCCATAATTGCCTCCTTCTGGTAGTTTTCTATCAGCCATATTATATCATAGTTTTAGATTTTATCGACGGAATATGCAATTATTTTAAACAGAAGAATGGGGAATTATCGGACAACCCCACGTCCCCTTTTCTATATTTAATAGTTGCACGCACACTGGTGCTGGGCGTACCGACCAACGCAGTCGTCGTACCCGTACGGGTGGTGCCCGCACCAGAAAGACGGCATCGTACAAGAAGGCGGATTTGAACATATAAAAATAGGCCCATCACTCCAGGCCGGCCCCTGACACGTAGCGCCCGGATGAAAGTGTAAACAGGTAGAGCAGTTTGTAGGATCATTATTCCACATGCAGTTTCCGTTATAAACACCTCCTCTTGTGCTACACACGGTCGGACAATTACCCCCGTACGCCCCCTCGTACCAGCAGTAGCCGGCGTTCATCCAGCCGCCACAAGTTATACAAGAACCACTATAACATCTTTTATCTGCTCCAGAACAATCGTATAGGTTTGCACCCCAATTAGTTGTCTGAGCAACACCACTTGAATAACAGGTTGCCGGCATTCTTTTTTTAATCTTACCTCCTCCGCTAAGAAGAATCTTATGGTCTCCATCAAAGGTCAAAGTAGAATCCTCTTCTAACCACAAATTAGCGCCAGAAGCAATGGTTAAATTACCGTCGTTTATCTCCTTATCTCCAATTACTGAAGTATCTTGGGTAATAGTTCTATCTCCGGTGGTATTCACAAAATCAACAGCTGGAACTGAATGAAAAAAGGATAGGCAGAGGATACCCAAAATAACCATCATTACCCCTTTTATGCTTTTGGACATCAGTGGCTCCTTTCAATATAAAGTATAACACATTTTTAGAAAGGGATCTATAGAATTTGGCCGAGCAACTGTCCAGACAACTTCAAGATTAGTATTTAGACACATCCATACCCTCTACTAAAGTTTGATCCTTGGCTAAGTTAGGCCAGTGACGATAATCAATTCTAGGAGCAGATAGTCGATAAGAAACCTCTCCTTTTTGGTCAGCAAAAATTATTAACTTATTTCCTTCTTTCTTATACCAAGTCCTATCTTCAAAATTGGAGGTCAGAAGAACTGATGTTGTAGCAAGATTTCTATTAGAGGCTTGCCAAAATAGCCAGAGGTCAGAGCTTTCTTTAAGATTATCGAAATCTATGGTGTATCCATATTTAGGAGATCTGGCTTTCAACAATTGAAGCTTAACCAGACCTGTGGTTTCAATTCTTACGCCTCCGGCAAAATCAGAAACATAAGTAGCGTATTTTTTACCTCCGATATTAAAGATAGGGTCAAGAGTTCCACAGGAGAGTTTTCCTGTGCCGCCACCTATTAACACTGTATCTGTTGCAACAGTTCCGAATCTGGCTGTAACATTTCCTCCACTTACCACATCCAATTTATATGTTGGATCTGTTCTCCCGATGCCGACATTCCAAGTAGTATTAGTGGGATAAAGATTACTCCCGATCTGATTCCAATACCCCCCGCCACCTCCCGCAGACTGCCAAGCGCCGCTGTTATCACAAAAATAGTAACCCACAAGAATACCGCCTGAGCCATCGTGATAAGTCATATCGCCTGACTGGCAGGTTGCTGACCTAGGGCCAGGGTATAACCGAATTGTTTTATATACTCCATACGGCGAAGGATAATAGGTGGTGATGGTTATAGATTCTTCGCCAAAACCTAAAGAGAATAAAACCAGGATAAAAAATACAGTAATTCCAATAATATTAACCTTTTTGGGCATTTCTATCTCCTTTTTTCTTATCCGCTATAGTCTTACCTATATTCTTATTTTCTATTTTATAATAAATCCACCTCAATGCAATCGTTATTTACCTTTCTTATTTTGCCTGAATAAGTTGATTTTTCAGGTTTTCATCCGATTTAACCCGGACTCTAATATAATTATCAGTATAGCCTTCCCAGTAACCTTTCCTCTCTTTTGATTTAGCCTCAAAAAGTACGGGCAACTTGCGGCCAAGAAAGCGCTCTTTATAAATCTTGGAGCAGGAATTAGCGGCGAGCCTAAGAATATTGATATTTTTTTTCACGGTTAATCTAGACAAAAGGTTGATATCAGGTTTTAAATATGAACGCGTCCCTTTTCTTGCGGAATAAGGAAAGATATGCGTTCTTAAGGGAATAATGCGCTTAACTAAACCTAAAGTGTTCCTGAAATGTTTTTGGGCCTCTCCCGGAAAACCAATCAGGCAATCAGTAGTAATAGCTATATCAGGAATTTTATTTTTTATTTTTTTGACGAGTTTTAGGTAATCACCGCGTGAATACCTTCGCCGCATTTTTTTTAAGATTTCGTCGTCGCCGCTTTGGATAGAAATATGCAGGTGCCGGCAGAGCTTACCTGACTTAGCCATCTTATTAATTAAGGCGCCTGTTAGGTCTGCCGCCTCTATTGAAC
>JAZDPH010000068.1:0-6363 GCA_043797735.1 Candidatus Omnitrophota bacterium
TTTTAAGAAAACCGAATGGTTCGGCGCCTGCCTTGGTGAGTTTTCAGGCTCTCTGGAAATATTCACCGCTGATAAAAGGAAGGCCGCCACAGTCAGGGTTGCAGTAGTAAAAAGTCTGCTAACGATCGTAGAGTTGGAAGCGAGCGGCTCTTTTTTCTCCACCGGCGAGCTGGCAGAGGGAGAAATTTCCATTGTGCGCATACTCAATACCGCCCCAAGGCCCAAGCCGTTTGCAACAAATAGGCTGTTATGTTTGATAAATTCTAATATCCCAGGCGCAAAGTGCCATATTAAAGGCAGGCCTACTAATACAAGCGGCAATGATATTGCGGCAAATATGGCTAATTCGGTTATAAGAATGCCTTTTTTCAAATGCGGATCGCGGGTATCCTCAGCAGGCGCAGACGAACATAAATCGATATTATCACCCAAAAATTCTCTCAAAATTGAATCTTCTGGAATATTAAATTTAGAAATCTCTGGAATTTGCTCAAGCAAATCTTTTAACCTGATTATTTCCCGGACAACTGCTAGGTCATTTTCTCTATCGGCTTGCTTCTGCGCTCCTTCTAATAGAGGCATAATATAACCTTTAAGAACTGATAATTCATAAGGTAGGTATGTACTTTCGATTAAGTCTACTTGCTCAATTTCAGGATATATATATCTTGCCTCGCCTCTAATCACTAAAGGCCATTTCCTGATTGTATCTATAGCGCTGGTCCCTCTGAAAAATGCATCCCGGACAATCCTTCGGATTAATCTAACATCACTGCTTGCAATAACTTCTCCTGACCTTAGTCTTAAGGTAGGAGAAACATCCACATATATACTAAATTTTCTTCCGGGCTCTATGCCGTCGCTAATTGCGGGATGCACAGCCAATATTCCTTCTATAATTAATATCTGGTTTTCTTCTAATCTTAAAGGCGAGGTTTCGCCGGTCCTTCGGTTCGTCTTCATATCAAAATGAGGAACAGCGATGGTCTCTCCATTAAGCAATGCCTTTAGATGCCTGTTGAGCAATGCTATATCTAATGCCTCTGGCGAATCCCAATCTACGCTTCCATCCGCAGACTGCGGCCTATCTGTAATATCCTTATAGTAATTATCTACATTAAGGGTTACTAATTCCCTGCCTGATTTTTTCAGTCTTTTATGTATCCTTTCCGCAAGCGTAGTTTTTCCTGAGGAAGACGGTCCGCTAAGTAAAATTATGCTTCTTGAGGGCAGTTGATTAATTCTACGCGCTATCAAAGCAATATCCCTATTCTCTTTTGCCTCAGAAATCAGGATTAATTCTTGAGATTTACCTTTTTCGATAATATCTCTTAATTCTTCCAGCGAATACATGGGGAGTCTTGATGGCCTTTGTGTTTTGACTTTAGTGACAATCCCTAGTACAGCCTCTGCAATCTCATTAACGGAACTATCAGTGGCATCAATTGTCACAGCATCAAGCACAATCGTGGCGGGCATGTGTTTCCTTGCGCTATCTTTATCATCTCTGTCTTTAATACTTTTTTTAACTGCTTCTATAATTTCTATTTTTAAGCCATCTTCTTTTCTCTCGGCTAATCTTTGTTCATAGACCTCATTGGACACCTTAAAAATATCCAGATAAACAGCCGCAAGACCGCTGGTTCTAATCATCTGTTCTGCCCTTCTTCTCGCTCTAATTTCTAAACCTGCGGTTAAAAATATTTTTACATCCGCCCAAGGCGCAATCTCAATGCCCGTAACCCTTCCTTCTAATACCACACTAATGCCTTTTTCTCTTAAGCTACTCAGCATTGCCTGTGTTTTTTTAACAACAACTTTTCGTAATTGCGGTATTGCGGATACAAAAGCGACATTATCGGCAATTTCTTTGGAATACATTATCCCAGTGATGTCTCTATCGCAATAAAAGTAATGCAGGCTAGTGTCTTCATATCTTGAACTAAACCTCTCTAAATCTATACTGCCGGCTATGTCAATTAGTCCCGTAACCTGCCCTGGTTCCATATCAGCGGATAAATTAATATTCTTCTCCAAGGCTAACCAGGTAATTAATCTATAAACCTTGCCGTAAGAAAAATAAACTGCGTTTAAATTCTTAGCGACTTCTTGCGCCACTGTGGTCTTACCTGCGCCTGAGGGGCCGTCTATTGTAATTGTAATGGCATTATCTGGATTGCGGCTTCGAGATTCTTCATCAAATCCTTCCTTCGCCGCCGTTGAGTTGGTGGCAGGTGGCGTTTCAGCGGGCGGCTCTTTTTTCTCCACTGGCGAGCTGGCCCGGTCTTGGGCGTGGCTGGCGACTTTTATTGTAAGCTCTTCTAAAGCAGGCACAATCCCGGTCAAATGGCCATAGAATGAATCACTGGGGTCTGCTAAGTCCAAGGCGAGCTGTTTGATGAAACTGGCTAACGGCTCTATGAGTAATCCCAGCTGGTGTTTCCTAAGCGCAGATAAGATATTTTCTTCTATCGCCTTATGTCCTAATGCGTTAACTATTCCGGAGTAAGCCCCTGCCAGCAGCCACTCAAAGAGCTCCTGCAGGATTAGGTAATTATCCTCCCTAGAGTTGACGTCAACAATATGTTCTGGGTCCCTTATCGACAGGATAGCAAAGTTGGAATTGGCAAGACTGTAGTGAGGATTATCAATCCTGCCCACGGGATCATGTCTTAAGTCGAACTTGCCTCCTGTACCGCTGCTTCTCTGCCGGTCATTATTATGCGACAGGTAAAGCAGGCTTTCAGAGGCAAGGCCGAGCTGGAAGAGGGTCAAAATATTATCCAGCGTGTTGGTCAGGCCTCGTAAGTGTCTTTCTATTCTTTCTTCCAGGGGAAGCCAGAGATAAGTTTTTTCCAGATAATCATAATAGGCTTGCCTTGCTTCAATGCGCAATATTCTTGCGCCACCTTGCTCTATCACCTCTGCGCTGTGTAAGGGAAGTTTGAGCTTATCTTTTAATTCCCCTATCCATCTGGCCTCTGTATATAACGCCTCTATATTGTTATTGCGGGGATATTTGAAGATAGTAACGGTTTCATAACTGCGCGGCACAAGCCTATTTCTCCCCAGACAGTAGGACGGCGTATCCCTGCCTGATGCGAGCGGCTTATCCCGAAGATAAATTTTTCCTAATGAGACGATGTCTGCTTTAGAATCAATGTGCTGGATGGTTTCCAAAAATTGGTATAGCCCCGGGAACCCCCTCTTTGCTAAAACCCTTTTAGTTAAACCAAGTCCTTGCTTTGGCAAAAACAGGAAGATTTTAAGGAAGAAAGGTTCGGTTTCGTTAAGATAAACCTCAAGGTCAATATCCCGGTTTTGGCTGGAACGCTCCTGCTCAAGCAAGGGGCGTAATTGCCCAGAAAAGAATTTCTGAAAGTTGACACGGGCTTGCCGTATTCTCCTGACTTGCTTAGGATGGGACAAGATAGAGTTACCTAACGCTTTCCAGGACTCTTTACGCACTTCCCATTCGCTATCCTCAGTTAGGGACAGCAGGATAGCTGTGGCTTCTTGTTTCAGGTTATCGGGCGAGCCTGGGATGACTTTGCCTAAAACAACAGCTACTTTTTTTCCGAACTCGATATTACTTCTTACTAGAGCCCCCGGGAGAATAGCTATGGCTTCTTGTTTAAGGCTATCAGGCAGGCCGGGGACACTTAATAAAGCAACTGCTGCTTTTTCTCTGACCCAGATATCAGGATCCCGCAGCCTAGCTATGTCTTCTTGTCTAAGAGGGTTTTCAGGCAGGTCGGGGATGGCTTTGTCTAAAGCAGCTACTGCTCTTTCTCTGACCCAGATATCAGGATCTTCTCTGAGGGCCACCAGGGCAGCTGTAGGTTCTTCTTTCAGGTTATCAGGCAGGCCGAGGATAGCTTCGCCTAAAGCGACTACTACTCCTACCCTGACCCCGCTATCACCTTTTGTTAAAGCCCCCAGTAGGATAGCTATGACTTTTTGTTTAAGGTAATAAGGCAGGTGACCACGGCGGATAACTTTGCCTAAAGCAACAGCTGCTCCTTTTCTGACTTGCCAGTTATCACCATCTTTTATAAAGGCCCCCAGTATAACTATGGCTTCTTGTTTAAGGCTATCAGGCAGGTCGGGAATAATTTCTACGAGTAGATCAATAAACGCTAACGTATTGTAAATCACTTTTTCTCTGTAGGCTTCAGTTAGCTTTTCTAACACGGCCTTTATCTCAATAAAAAGCGCACGTATTTTCTTCTGCAAATCCTGATTATCCTTATCTATCCTCAATAAGCTGGCCAATATCTGTAAGCGCACAAAGGGATGTTTCTCCCTAACTGAAGAATAGAACATCCTCTGCCATAACTTCAGCTCTCGCTCATTCCCCTGCGGCCTAAGTAAAGGTTTTGAGGTTAAAGCTAAAGGCGCGGTTGAAACTGCCGGCGAGCTGGCGGAGGGAGAAATTTCCATTGTGCGCATACTCAACACCGCCCCAAGGCCCAAGCCGCTTGCGGCAAATAGGCCGCTATGTTTGATAAATTCTAATACCTCCGGCCAAAAATACAATATTAAAGGCAAGCTCAGCAATGCCAAGACCATAATAAATGTCGGCACTTTTTTGTTTGATAACGGTCGCTGATTATATTCCTGAAACATTGCTGGTTTTATATCCGCCATTGCCAAAACCGCAGACCCCAATCCCTCTAAAAATAAATCATCGCCCTCTCCATTTTTGTCTACGCTGTGATTAATTCCCTTAAGTTTATACCTATATCTAAATTGCGTATAGCTCTCATTCTGTATAGAAACGCCTGCTATTTCCGGAATTTTGTCTTTTAGGCTATTGTAAAATGACAGAGCGCGCGTATTGCTCTTTGATACATATAAAGTTAGTTCTCCGGCCCCCCTTGCCAAAGCAAAATCTATTGCTTTTTTAAACAAATATAAACCTATGCCTTTTTTGAAATATTCCGGATGGACCGCAATACAATAAATATCCACATGGCCAAAACCTAACCAATATACAACGTAACCAACTATCCTATCCTTATCTCTTGCTAACTCTATGGCAAAATTCGAATTCCCTCTGACAAGGACGCTTTTTATACGGCTGTCTCTGTATAAATCCGGTCCAAAATCTTTAAATCCTTCTGCAGCGCAGAGTTTATGTATATGGTCAATCTGCGCAAAAGTTAAGCTATCGTTATTTGCTATTAATTCCTGACTAATTCTTCCGCCGTTTTTCTGTATAAAAAATGAATCCCCGACATGGAAACCTACAGTATCTGCAGAAATTTTACGCTGTATCTCTAAGAGATGGTTCTTAAGCAAAATAAATATTAAAAACGCCCCCACAATTGTACCCGTAACCGGCGACACCAGTGAGATTGCTAACGCGGCTAAAACCAAGCTAGCCCCCTCGTGCGCTTTAAAACCTTCTGCCGTGCGTTTTTCTTTTATTAATTCAATCAGCCGCCTTGCTGTAATTAACTCCTCTTTAATTCCATCATTGGTAACCAAATTTACGTTAATTGTTTCTAGTTGACTGGCTGCGGCCTGAATGTCTATTGTGTTATTAAAATAATCCAAATAAATACTGAGTAATAAGCTCAGTGCATCTCTATTTTTTTCAGGTATTTTTGACTTTTCGACTGCCCTAAGCACCTTCTCCTTTGCCTGTTGCCACAAGTCCAACCGCTCTTCATTAGAAAAACTGCGCTCTGGCTCTTCCCCAAGGCCAATCCTTGCAAGGAACACCTTGCGTTCGTCACCATTTAATACTTTATCAGCAACCTTCTGAATAAGCTGCGCGCGTTTCTTCACTTCCTCATGGCCCAGAAACCTGTCAACAATTTGCCATGCGATATGCTTTCTGTTTTTTTCTGGAACTCTTCGCACAGCTGTATCTATCCCAGCTTCATCAGATACTGTCGACAATCTTGCCAGTCCAGTAACCAAGTTTCTAATAGTCTCTTCGGATGCCTTTATGCCAGACGCAGACTCCTTGAGCAGGCGGCTGCGTTCTTCTCCTGGGTATGTCTGAAGTATTACCTTTGCCAGTTCGAATCTCTCGCGTCTCCCCTGTTCCGTTCTGGGCCCAGCCGCCTTTTCAGGCATTTCTGACTTTTCGACTTCACCAAGCACTGCTTTCAACGCCTCAATAAAATCATCATTCCTGTGAAAATTCAAAATTAACCGCTCAAAAGTATCTTTATCTAATATTATGCCCCTTTCAAGATAATCTCCTGAAAGCAACAATCTCGCAATACCCATCAGCCTCTTAACATTATTCTGAAGTTGCCTCTCGTGATTATCCAAAAAGGAACTTCTTTCTTCCTCTTTAAAACCTAATATTTTTAATATTAAATTTGCAAATTTTACTGCTGGGAG
>JAZDPH010000003.1:0-4007 GCA_043797735.1 Candidatus Omnitrophota bacterium
GGACAAAACGGGCATCCTGATCCGTAAGCTGTAAACAGAGAGGCCATCCCCTTGTGGAATATTACTGCCCGGCCTGCGAGGAGACGAGAGCTCAATTTTTAATAATTCTCGATTATGCTTGACAAGAAGATAAAATTTGTTATTATAAGAATAAGAGCGAAATGAAATAAAATATTTTTCTGGGTTCAGAAATAAACTTTATTTCTGGAGGTTTGTTATACGGATGGTCGGGCCGCCATCTGCAATAAAGGCAGGTGGCGGTTTTTATTTTTATAAAACGTAAGATTAAAAACGGAAGGAGGCGATATGGATTTGGAGAATGTTCCTAGCCCAGCTGAGATAATTGACGTAGGCAAGAAAAAAATCATGGATTTCTCGAAGTGGATTCCTGTAGCAATCGTAGTTTTATTAATCCTATCGGGTTTGAGAAGCTTAATTTACTCAATCGGTCCGGATGAGGTAGGTGTAATCCAGAGGTTTGGTAAATTCATCGGTTTAAGTTCTCCTGGACTACATGCAAAAATACCCTTTGGGATAGACAAGGTGACGCCGATTAAGGTAGAGAAGGTTTTTAAGGAGGAATACGGGTTTAAGACCGTAGAGCCGGGAATAAAAACAAGATACTCTTCGGGTAATTATAAGGATGAATCTCTGATGCTTACCGGAGACCTGAATATCCTGGATGTGCGCTGGATAGTGCAGTTTAAAATAAAAGATCCGGTAAAATTGCTTTTCGCTACGCGCCGCCCCGAAGACAATATACACGATATCTCTGAAGTGGTTATGCGGCGTCTTGTCGGGGATTATTCGGTAGACGAGGTCCTTACCACCAAGAGGGAGGAGATAGACGACCTGGCACAGCAGGAGATTCAGCGCATACTCGATAGTTATAATGTCGGAGTACATATAGTCACGGTCAAGTTGTTAGATGTTAATCCTCCGGAGAAGGTCAAGCCGGCGTTTAATGAAGTAAACGAGGCCAAGCAGGAAAAAGAGAAAATGATTAATCAGGCCTGGGAGGCATATAATAAGGTTATACCAAAGGCTAAGGGTACGGCAGAAAAGACTATCCGCGAGTCAGAGGGGTATGCTACGGACAAGATAAACCGCGCCAAGGGCGAATCGGCAAGGTTCCTTGCTACCTTAGAGGAGTATAAAAAAGCTCCGGAGATAACCAAGAAAAGGCTTTACCTGGAGACTATGATGCAGGTGCTGCCTAATGCAAAAGCGAAATACATAATTGACTCGCAGCAGAAAACAATTCTGCCGCTTTTGGATATTAATAAACAAGGAGGGCAGGAATAATGAAAGGACTGCGTTTAACTATCGTGATTTTTACCGCATTGTTCGTTATTGTAATAGCCTCCTTTACTATCGGCCTGGTATATATAATTAACGAGGGGCAGCAGGTGGTTATTACGCAATTCGGAAAGCCCGTGGGCAATCCGATTACATCGGCCGGCCTGCATTTCAAGCAGCCGTTGATCCAGGAGGCCCACTATTTTGAAAAGAGGCTTCTGGATTGGGACGGAGACCCGAATCAGATACCCACCAAAGATAAGAAATATATCTGGGTGGATACTACTGCCCGCTGGAAGATTATAGATGCTCTTAAATTCCTGCAGTCGGTAGGCAACGAAATGAGCGCTCAGGGCAGGCTCGACGATATCATAAATTCCGCGACCAGGGATGTCGTTACCAGCCACCTTTTGGTTGAGGCGGTGCGGGACTCTAACCGTATTCTGGAGTCTAAGCCGGACGGGGAAGATGTGATTGTCACGGAGGAGGCGCTGGAGCGTATTGACGTGGGAAGAAAAATGCTGGAGGGGGGCATTTTGGAGAAGGCAAAGGTGCTTGCTCCTCAGTACGGCATCGACATCGTCGACGTGCGCATCAAACGCATAAATTACGTGGAAGACGTGCGTAACAAAGTTTATGACCGCATGATTGCCGAAAGAAAGCGCGCCGCGGAGAAATATCGTTCCGAAGGCCAGGGCAAATCCGCTGAGATAGAGGGGCAGGTAGCCAAAGAATTAAAGGCCATTACTTCGGAGGCCTACCGCCAGGCACAGATTATTACCGGCAAGGCGGACGCCGAGGCAATTGGCGTATACGCTGCCGCATACAGCCAGAATCCCGATTTTTATTCTTTTATGAAGACACTGGAGACCTATAAATATACCATTGACGGAAAATCTACGGTGATTTTGACAACCGACAGCGACTATTACAAATATCTTAAATCCCTGGAGGTCGTGAAGTAAAATATCCCCGGCGCGGACGCGGCCGGCGCAAGAAATATAGCCGCTTTAATTAGAACTCCATGATCGCTATATCTAAACTTTCCAAGAATTACGGCAAAAAGACCCTTTTTGAAAACATTTCCCTGAATATCAATAGCGGAGAAAAACTAGGCTTACTCGGCCCTAACGGAACGGGTAAGACTACGCTTTTCGCCATGATTTTAGGGGAGATTGAGCCGTCTGCCGGGGAAATCAGGATAAATAAATTCATCCGCATTGGACATCTCCCCCAGGAGGCCGGTTTTCATTCGCAGCGTACGGTGCTGGAAGAACTTTTAGAGGGCGATGCCGAGATTAACCGCCTGAATATTGAAAAGGAGGCCCTGGAGCAGCAGGGCAGCGCTGACAGCGGTCGCTACGGCGATATCCTGGAGCGGCTGGAGACATTAGGGTATTTCCAGCTGGAACATAAAGCAAAAAAGATACTCACCGGCCTGGAATTCAAGGAAAAGGATTTTTACCGTCCGGTAAAAATCCTAAGCGGCGGATGGCAGATGCGCGTTTTGCTGGCAAAACTGCTCACCTGCCCTTACGATATCTTATTACTGGATGAGCCTACCAATTATCTTGATTTAAACGCCGCGGTCTGGCTTAAGGGCTATTTAAGGGATTTTAAAGGCACCTTTATCATGATCTCGCACGATAAAGCATTCCTGACCGAAGTTACTAACTATACCCTGGTTTTAGAGAACGGTTCGGTTTTTAAGGTTAAAGGCAGCTACGAGCATTATGAGCAAATAAAAGGCCAAAGGCGTAAATTCCTGGTTAAGCAGCTTAAGGAGCAGGAAAAGAAAAAAGAGCAGCTGGAGAGGTTTGTGTCGCGTTTCCACGCCCAGCCCAATAAAGCCGCGGCAGTGCGCGCCAAGAGAACGGCCCTGGAAAGGCTGGAGGAAGGCTCGGTTGAGCTTTTGCCTGACCCGCACGCAAGTATCGGCGATTTTCGTTTCCCGGCCACTCGCGCAAGCGGCCATAAAGTGCTCGCCCTGGAGGGGGCCTCTAAATCATATGGCGATATAAAGGTCTATCAGGATTTTGACTTTGAAGTTTACCGGGGGAGAAAAAGCGGTTTTAGCCGGAGAAAACGGAGCCGGAAAGTCGACGCTGCTTAAGATTATGGCCGGGGTAGCGGATATTGATAAGGGAAGGCGTATCGTCGGCCACAACGTTGATATAGGATATTTTTCGCAGACCCGGCTGGATGTTTTGAACCCCCAGAACACGGTTTTAAGAGAGGCTTATTCTGCTGCCCCTGGATATATGACCGAGACGGCCGTGCGCACGATCCTGGGAGCGTTTTTATTCACCGGAGATGATTCCGAGAAAAAAGTCAAGGTCCTCTCCGGAGGAGAGAAGAGCCGGCTGATCCTGGCCAAACTGCTTATTGATCCGCCGAATCTTCTGCTTTTAGATGAGCCGACCACGCATCTGGACGTGGATGCCGTGGATGCGCTTACCATTGCTTTAAGGCAGTACGAAGGCACAATAGTTTTTATCAGCCACGATATCTATTTTGTGCGCTGCGTTGCCAACGTAGTTTTTGATGTTCAATCCGGAAAAGTGAGGAAAATCCCCGGAGATTTTGATTATTATCTGGAAAAGAAGCTAAGGGGGGAATTATCATCCGAAGAACCCTATGGCTTTGGCTATCGGAAGCCAAACCATTGTTCTCCAACCTATCGGGCTGTACGTAAAGAGCGGGAGGAG
>JAZDPH010000008.1:0-2653 GCA_043797735.1 Candidatus Omnitrophota bacterium
ACGCTTACATGGATTGTCAAAGATTATGATTACGGGACAGCATTGGAAAACCTGACTGTCAATGCTTCCGGCGGAGGAGTGACTTATTGGAATGTTGCCAGTGATGCTCTTGCGTTTGACTCCGGCACCAAAGTTTACACGCGGCGCTTCCCGTATTGCACGGTAAGCACGTCTTGGAGCAAGGAAGGTTACATTGGCCGCACAGACAGCGACCGGGCCATTAGCGCAGACATAACGGCCAATCAGCTTTTAGAGTCAATTTTATCGAGCCAACAGGAATATAAAGTCTGGGCAAAATTTGTTTACAATGAGGATACGGATGTTATGTCGGCAAATTCTTGGTTAGAGAAAAAAGGCAACCTCGTGGCAAAGACAGACCCTGACTTGGGCGTTCCTTCAGGCGCTTACATTATTGTTTACGACACAGTGAGTAATGTGCAAACCGCGATTGCAACCTGGACTGCAACTACGCCTGATAATAACGGGACATTCTGGTTTAGCGCGGCGAAAGCAACGCAGGCAACCAGTGCCGGCGGCTTAGGTTTAGCCAGCGGGAAAACTTATTTTACAAAGATTGGCATCTGGTATCGTAGCCGTGAATATACTTCAGGAAGCTCCTTTGATATCTCCATAGCTCAGAAGCTAAAAGAATTAACCGAAACCATACAAACTGAAGTTGCAGGGGTTAAGGTCTCGGTTGCAACTGAGGCGCTGGCCACGAGAACAGCGCTGGGAGAAAAAATAGAGACCGCGGCAACCTCAACACAGACCAAAGTAACAGAGGTAAAAACTGAAACCGCCAAGATTTTAACCGCAACCGGTACAGAGTCATTAGCTACTAAGATCAGCGATGTTAAAACTTCAGTTGTCAATGAGGTTAAACCTTATGTGCAATCCGGAATTCTTAATCGCGAAAACGCAGTAAAAACAGGCGGAACAATTGTGATTTCTTACCGCGCGGCAAGCAGCTTATCCCCGACGGTAACTGTTTATAATCCCAGCAATACCAGGGTTTATCCTGAAACTAAAATGAAGGAAGTCAGCACAAGCGGTGCAATCAGCGTTTATGAGAAATCTATCCAGTTCCTCTCTGCTTGGGGCACAGGCGACTTCACAGTGGTTTGTTACGAGTCAACCAAAGGCACTGCGGACGCTTTGGTGATTACAGTTACTCAGACGGATCTTGCGACAGTGGCAGGCCAGGTCTCGGCGGTGTTAGGCTCTACCAGCGGCATTACCGGTTTAAAATCCGTGGCAGATACCTTGAATTCGCAGTTCAATCTCGTTGACCAGGCATTGAGTAAACTTAGCCAGAGCCTTACCGGAAAAGCAGAGCAGGCGCAGGGAGTGTTAAGCCAGGTGGAGTCGGTTTACGCCCAATTGGAAGAAATCAGCGCACAGATAGAAAAAATGAGCGGCGCCGGAGGCATTAACTTAAAGAAACTCTATGAAGTTACCAAAGAAAAGAAAGACGACTTGGTTTACATAAAGAATAAGACCGAGGAATTAAAGGCGGCAATGGAAATTAACCAGAAGATGATTGAGAATGTTGCCAGGAAGCCTGTTGTGCAAACCTGGTTTGAATTTAAATAGAATTAAGTAGGAAAAATTAAAAAAGCCCGGAGGGACCCTTGAAAAGAGCAATTAATTTTGCCTTAATAATATTATTTTGCCTGCTTGTTTTTACCTTGCGCCTGGAGGCAAGCATTACGCTGCGCGTGGTAGCAGTCAATCCTTCCGAAGAGCAAATCCAGACAGTGCCAATCAAGGTTTATCTGCCCATTGAAGTCAAGCCGGAAAGCATAATTTATAAGGAAGACTTGGATGTGGCTTATGATGCGCAGCTGGGCAGTTACTATGTCTTCGGCGAATATGAGCTCAAGCCCCTGGAAGTCCTGGAAAAAGAAATAGAGATCAAAGATGTCTGGACGATAGACGTGATGGATATACTTTATTTGCGCAAAGAGGCAAAAGATGTATTTAGTGGATTTGAAAGAACAGGCTATGCGGAAAAAGCCACCGCGCTTTATCAGGGCATTGAGAAAAAACTTAATGAGATTGATGATTTGCAGAGGGTCGCAGCCAATAACCCTTCGCAGCACATATCGGATTACCGCTATTGTGTAAGCCAACTAAACTCGGCAAAGAATGATTTACTGGCTGCTAAGACCTTGCTTGCGGAAATTCAGCCCCGCGGATTAGCAAAGCTTACCTGGAAGATAATAATTTTTATCATTTCTTTCTTAGGCATTTTGGGCCTTGCGTTTTATATTATCTGGCAGCGGCAGGTAAAGCTGGAGCAGGAAGAAAAATCTTCAGAGGAGCCAAAAGAATAACTTCAAAAAGGCCGGCCTATTTTTTCAAAATATGAAAAGAGCAATCCTTTTCTTTTTTTTATTTACGCTTTTAAACATAGGGGACGGTTCTCTTCGAGAACCGTCCCCTATGTTCGCCGCGGTAGAAAGCGAACTCTGGCTGACGAATAAATCCCAGCATTTTATCATCTATTATCAGGAAGCCCCGCACGGCTACATCGACGAGCTTAGCAATTCCGCGGAGAGATATTACAATGGCATTGTCGATGAATTGGGTTATCGAAGATTTAACTTCTGGAGTTGGGATAATCGTGCTAAGATATATATGTATAAAGACG
>JAZDPH010000024.1:0-21743 GCA_043797735.1 Candidatus Omnitrophota bacterium
TAATATGGCTAATGAACTTCTAGAGAAGGTTCCGCCTCAAAACCTGGAGGCTGAAACGGCTGTCTTGGGAGCGATGCTTCTTGACGAAGGGGCAATTTCGGTTGCGGTGGAGATGCTGAACGCTTCCTGCTTTTATAGGGATACGCACCGGAAGGTATTTGAGGCGATTTTGGAGTTGTATAAAGACAACAAGGCAGTTGACCTGATTACCCTGACCGCCGAATTAAAGAATAACGGCAGACTGGAAGAGATAGGGGGCGTTAGTTACCTGGCGTCTCTGGTAAATTCAGTCCCTACCGCCGCTAACATAGAGCACTATGCCCGCATAGTCAAAGAGAGAAGCGTATTAAGGAACCTGATAAACAATGCTACGCGTATCGTCTCCCTCTGCTATGAAAGCGACGGCAACGTTGATAGAATAGTCGATGATGCCGAGAGGTTCATCTTTGAGGTCAGCGATACAAAGACGCGCACCTCTTATCTGCACCTGAAGGAGATTGTAAAGGAGAGTATTGAGGTAATAGACCGGCTTTATCAGAAGAAGGCGCACGTTACCGGCATACCCACAGGGTACATAGACTTTGATATTAAGACCGCAGGGCTTCAGCCCTCTGATTTAATTATCGTAGCCGGAAGGCCGTCAATGGGCAAGAGCGCCTTTGCCTTAGGCATCGCAGAATACGCCGGCGTGATAGAGAAGGTTCCGCTGGCGCTTTTCAGCCTGGAAATGTCCAAGGAGCAGCTGGTTCAGAGGATGCTTTGCGCCCATGCCAAAGTGGATGCGCACAAGGTCAGGACCGGATACCTTGCCCCTTCTGACTGGCCGCGCCTTACCTCAGCGGCGGGCAAGCTTTCCGAGGCGCCTATATTTATTGACGATTCCCCGGCGATATCGGTAATGGAACTGCGCGCCAAGGCCAGAAGGCTAAAGGCGCATCATGATATCCAGCTTATCATTGTTGATTATCTGCAGTTAATGCGCGGCTCAACCAGCAGCGCCGAAAGCAGACAGCAGGAGATTTCCGAGATCTCTCGCTGTTTAAAGGCCCTGGCTAGGGAACTGCGCCTTCCTTTAATAGCGATAAGCCAGTTATCCCGGGCGGTAGAGGCGCGCACCGACCATCGGCCGCAGCTTTCGGACCTGCGCGAATCCGGAGCCATTGAGCAGGACGCGGACGTGGTAGTTTTGCTCTTAAGGGAGGAGTATTATAACCCCACCTCCGACAATCAGGGGACAGCAGAGGTAATCATCGCAAAACAGCGCAACGGCCCCGTTGGCTCAATGAAGTTGACCTTTATCAAGGAATATACCCGGTTTGAAAATATTGCGAGGACAGAGTAAATGATGCGAAAAATATTTCTGTTATTTCTTTTGTCTTTTTTAATCTTGAGCCCCGGCTTAGCCGCTCCGGCAGAGGAAGGCCTTCAGGAGGCGGCAGTAGAGGGGCCTGTTTCCCCGCCGCCCCCCAGAAAAATTACCGCTATAGAGGTAAAAGGCAACGAATCCATAAGCACAAACACCATTTTGTCCAAAATGAAGACCCGTTCCGGCAACTCCTACCAGGAGAATGTCATTAACGACGATTTAAAGAGGCTCTACCTCTTGGGGTTCTTCAGCGATGTAAAGATAGATACCCAGGATTATAAGGACGGAGTAAAGATAATTGTTACGGTCAAGGAAAGGCCGATAATTGATAAGATTAATTTTTCCGGCGTTGCGCGCCTTACGATAAAAGACGAGAAACTGCGCGAAGAGCTTAAATCCAGGGAGGGGCAGTACCTGGACTATCCCAGCTTAGGCGAGGATGTGCGCATAATTAAGGGATTGTATGAAAAGAAGGGTTACAGCGACGCGCAGATTAAATACCAGATGGATTTTAATAAAGAGACGGGCAAGGCAGCCGTAACTTTTATCGTTACGGAAGGCAAGAGGGTGCGCATTAAGGATGTCTTTATTGAAGGAAATAAGGCTTTTCCAGACAGGCGTATCCTTAAGGTTATGAAGACTAAAAGGGCCTGGCTTTTTAATTCCGGGCTGCTTAAGGAGGATGTGCTTGGCGAAGATATTGAGCGCGTCAGGGCATTCTACCGCAGGGCCGGTTATACCGACGTGGAAGTAGATTATCAGATCAGCCCCGATTCCGTCAGGCCGTATTTATTATCCATTGCCATAAAGCTCAAAGAGGGGCAAAAGTACCTTGTGGGAAACATTACCGTTGAGGGCAATAAAGATATCCCCAAGAGCGAGATCCTTGGCAGGTTAAAGGAGTGCGTGCCGGGCAAGGTATTCAGCCAGGAGGCATTAAGGAGCGATGTTTTAAATATACAGGGCCTTTATTTTGACCGCGGCTATATCTCCTGTTTAATACAGGAGACAACTTCGCTTAACTCCTATACCGGACACGTGGATATTATCTATAATATTATTGAAAACGAAGTCGCCTATGTGGATAAGATTAAAATAAGGGGCAATGTCAAGACCAAGGATATGGTCATCCGCAGGGAGTTGAGGATTCGCCCGGGGGATAAGTTTGACGGCGAAAAATTAAGGCGCAGCAAGGAGAGGCTTACTAACCTTGGGTTTTTTGAGGAGGTAAGTTACGATACCGAAGATACCCCTGTTCCCGACAGAAAAGGCCTGGTGGTGGATGTGAGGGAATCAAAGACCGGTACTTTCAGCTTTGGCGGCGGTTACAGCACCGTGGAGCAGTTCGTGGGATTCGTGGAGATAGAGCAGAATAACTTTGACTGGAAAAACTTTCCTTATTTTACCGGCGGCGGCCAGAATTTAAAATTCCGCGCCTCATTAGGCACAATAACCAACGCCTTTGATTTAAGCTTTACCGAACCCTGGGTCTTTGATTATCCTGTTGCCTTTGGTTTTGACGTTTACAAGCGCGAGCATGCCCGCGATACCGACGTAGGTTACGGTTATGATCAGGTGGTAACCGGCGGGGACCTGCGCTTAGGCAAGGAGTTGTCCGAATATACCAGGGCTAATGCTATGTACCGCTATGACCGGATAAAAATTTCAAATGTTTCCGCAGATGCCAGCGGCGACCTGAAGAAGGAAGAGGGCAATAACACTATTAGCAGCATGCAATTCGGGGCAAGTTTCGACAGCCGGGATAATATTTTTGATACGCGTAAAGGCAATGTCCTTAGCGGAAGTATTGAGTGCGCCGGCGGGCCCTTTGGCGGCAGTAAGGATTTTGCTAAGTTTTCCGGCCGGGCGTCGCATTATTTTCCGCTATTCAGGCAGTCAAACCTTGAGGTCCGCCTGCGCGCCGGTTTAGCAGATGCCTACGCTGATTCCGATGAAGTGCCGCTCTATGAGAGGTTCTTCGCCGGCGGCGCCGATACCGTCAGAGGCTACCACGAGAGAAAAGTCGGGCCGGTTGACCCTGCCTCCAAGGATCCCTTGGGAGGGGAGTCGGTGCTTATCGGAAACCTTGAGTACACTTATCCTTTGTTTAGTTTTTTGAAACTAGCGGCCTTCTATGACGTAGGCAGCGTATGGGCAAAGGTGAGTGAGTTTGGTTCAGGGGGTTTTAAGTCGGGTATAGGCGTGGGCGTGCGCATCAAGAGTCCCATTGGCCCGATACGACTTGATTTCGGTATACCGCTTAATATAGAATCCGGAGAGGATAAAAGAGGCGACGGAATACTGCATTTTTCCGCAAGCAGAGGATTTTAAGTGAGGCCACGACTTATGGAACGAAGTGCCCGCCATTAAGACGTCGGCGGGTCCGCTGAAGATTTTATGGCGGAAACATAAGTCGTCTGGCCGAACTTATCCCGCCGAATGTGCTAAAATTATGGAACAGAATTTTAGCACATCTTATGAGGCGGGATGACATAGAGGGTATAAACCAACTAAAGGAGGCAAGATGAAGAAGTTGACAGCAGTGGTACTGGCAGGATGTTTTGTGATGTCGTTAATGCTGGGGGCGGCCCAGGCAGCGGATAAGTTTGCCTACGTTGACTTAAGCCGTGCTTTTAGCGAATACAAAAAGACCAAGGATTATGATAAGTCCTTAGGCGAAAAGGAAAAAAAGTATACCGACGAAAGAGACAAGAAGGTTAATGAAATAAAGCAATTTGAAGAAAAGATGAACCTTTTAAGCGATAAAAAAAAGGAGGCTCAGAAACAGGAGCTGGAGAAAAAAATAAAGGATTTTCAGGAATACGACCGCCTCCAGCAGACCGACCTGCGCAAAGAGCAGGATGAAAAGATGAAGGATATACTTCAGGACATTGAAGATGCGGTAAAAGCCTATTCTAGCAAAGAGGGCTACACCATGGTTTTTAACGATAGGGTCCTGGTTTTTCAGGATAAGCGTTTAGAGATTACCGACGAGGTTATAAAAATATTGAATGGAAAGAAATAAGCATATTATAAGCTGTCATTGCGAGTCCCGAAGGGGCGCCTGCCTGCCGGCAGGCAGGAAGCAATCTAAAGAGATAATTGAATGCGTAAGACCCTAAAAGAAATAGCCGGGCTCATTGGCGCGGAGGTAGTGGGCGATGAGCAAATCGTGATTACCGGGGTTTCAGGGATAAAGGAGGCCGGCGAAGGGGACATTACCTTTGTGGCAAACCCCAAGTATTTTCATCTGGTAGAGGCAACATGCGCCTCGGCGATTATCGCCGACAAAGGCCTGGTATCAACGAATAAAAAACCCATCGTGCGCACGGAAAACCCTTCTCTGGCATTTGCCAAGATTGTGGCCAGTTTCGCGCCGAACGAGGCGCCGTCTTTGGCGGGGATACATTCCAGCGCGATAATAGGCAAGGATGTTTCTTTGGGAAAGAATGTGGCTGTCGGCCCTTATGTGGTTATAGAGGAGGGCGCCTGCCTTGGCGATAACACGGTAATTTATTCCGGTTCTTTTATCGGCCATCACAGCAGGATAGGCGCGCATACCCTGATTTATCCCAATGTTACTATTCGCGAACGCACGGCCATCGGAGAACGGGTAATTATCCACAGCGGCACGGTCATCGGCTCCGACGGTTTTGGTTTTGCCAACGTCAAGGGGCTGTATCATAAGATTCCTCAGATAGGGATAGTGGAAATCGGAGATGATGTTGAAATCGGCGCCAATGTTACTATTGACCGCGCCCGTTTCGACAAGACCGTAATAGGCCGAGGCACCAAGATAGACAACCTGGTGCAGATTGCGCATAATGTTATAATCGGCGAAAATTCCATTATCGTAGCGCAGGCCGGGGTTTCCGGAAGCACGGTTTTGGGCAAAGGGGTAACCCTGGCAGGGCAGGCGGGCTTAGTGGGGCACATCAGCGTCGGAGACGGAGCGGTAGTAGCGGCCCAGGGCGGGGTAACTAAATCCGTTCCCGCCAATACCATGGTATCGGGATATCCGGCGCGGCCGCATAACATCGCCAAAAAAGTCAATGCCTGCGTG
The DNA here is from genome assembly GCA_043797735.1 of Candidatus Omnitrophota bacterium. Classification (GTDB taxonomy): domain Bacteria; phylum Omnitrophota; class Gorgyraeia; order Gygaellales; family Profunditerraquicolaceae; genus BS750m-G77. Next base: position 5,430 of record JAZDPH010000024.1, read on the forward strand.
CAGAACCTTCCTAAATTGTACGAGACGGTACGGGCGCTGAAGAAAAAAATAGAAGAGCTAGAGGCTAAACTTTTGAAACGAGATTTATGAGAAAACAATTTTTTACACGAATTCACACGAATTTTTATCGAATTAGCACGAATAAATTTGTGATAATTCGAATTTTATTCGTGTGAATTCGTGTATTAAAAGTTTTTTAGGATTTCAATATGGATAAGCAAAGGACTATTTCAAAGGAACTGACTTTAAGCGGAACGGGCCTGCATACCGCGACAAAGGTGACCATAACCTTTAAGCCCGCGGAGGCCGATACCGGAATCCAGTTTGTGCGTATGGATATACCGGCTAAGCCGCATATTCCGGCTACCATTGCCAATCTGCTCTCCCAGGACCGCAGCCACCGCCGCACTTCCGTCGGCAAAGACGGGTTTGAGGTGCATACGATAGAACACCTTATGGCGGCCTTAGCCGGCATGGGGATTGATAACTTATATATTGAAATAGACAGCCAGGAGGTTCCGGGTTTTGACGGCAGCAGCAGGAATTTTATTGATGCCCTGCTTAAGGCAGGGATTAAAGAGCAGGATAAGCCGCGGCAATATTACCTTATCAAAGAGCCTGTTTTTCTTGAGGAGGAGGGCGCCTCTGTTATGGCGGTGCCGTCGCAGGAGCTTAAGGTCTCCTACACGCTTAGTTATGACCATCCCCTGTTAAGAATTCAATTTAAAGAATTGTCCCTGAATCAGGAGGCCTTCCTTAATGAACTGGCCTCGGCGCGCACCTTTTGTCTTGAGGAGGAGGCGCAAGGCCTTCAGCGTAAGGGTATAGGCTGTGGAGCAAATTATGAGAATACGCTGGTGGTGGGCAAAAACGGCGTTATAAAAAATGAATTGCGCTATGAAGACGAGTTTGTGCGTCATAAGATACTGGACCTTTTAGGCGATTTGTATGTTTTGGGCCAGCCGTTAAAGGGGCATATTATCGCTTTAAAAAGCGGCCATTCCCTGAACCTTAAATTATTAAAGAAGCTTGATCAGCAGAGGCAGAGGTATTCCTCCGCCGGCGTGGGGGCCGGTTCACATCTGCAGTTGGGGGAACAGTTGGATGTGACCCAAATTATGCAGGTCCTGCCTCACCGCGAACCATTTTTATTCGTGGATAAAATCATCAGCCTGGAGAAGGGCAAGCACGCCACCGGCCTAAAGAATGTAACCATAAACGATTATTTTTTTAAGGGGCATTTTCCGGGCCGGCCGGTTATGCCCGGCGTCTTGATAGTGGAGGCGATGGCGCAGGTGGGCGGGGTGATGATGCTCGTCCCGGAGGAGAACCGCGGAAAGTTAGCTTATTTTATGGCCGCCGATAATATAAAGTTCAGAAAGACGGTAGTCCCCGGAGACCAGCTGATACTGGATGTGGTCGCCGGTAAGATAAAATCAAAGACCGGGCAGGTACACGGCAAGGCCTTGGTGGACGGAAAAGTAGTGGCGGAGGCAGACCTTATGTTTGCCCTGGTTGAGGCTTAAATTATGCAGATTCACCCGACGGCAATAGTTTCCGATAAGGCAAAGATAGATAAAGATGTTGCTGTCGGCCCGTATTCGGTTATCGGGAGCCAAGCAGCCATAGGCGAGGGGACAAGGATCGGCTCCCACTGCCTGATAGAAGGCAATACCAGAATCGGCCGCAGCTGCGAAATATTTACGGGTGCTGTTATCGGCAGTCGGCCGCAGGACTTAAAGTTTAAGGGCGAAAAGAGCCTCTTAGAAATAGGGGATAATAACATTATCCGCGAGTATTGCACCTTTAACCCCGGCACCGAAGAGACAGGCAGGACCCTGGTGGGTAGTAACAATCTTTTTATGGCCTATTCGCATATTGCCCACGACTGCGTGGTAGGCAACAACTGCATTATCGCCAACAACGGTACCCTTGCCGGATTCGTTACCATTGAAGATATGGCGGTGGTGGGGGGGCTGGTGGCGATACATCAGTTTGTTAAAATCGGCAGGCTTTCTATAATCGGCGGATGCTCCAAGGTGGTCCAGGATATCCCGCCGTATTCCACCTGCGACGGCCACCCGGCGCGCGTTTACGGCTTAAACTTAGTGGGCTTAAGGCGCCATAATACCTCCAAAGATTCGCTCGCCGCGCTTAAGCAGGCGTTTAAGCTCTTATTTAATTCCGGCCTCTCCCATAAGCATGCGCTGGAGAAAATAACCGAGCAAGTAAAGCTAACCCCGGAAGTATCCTGCCTGGCAGATTTTATAAAAAATTCAAAACGCGGTATAGCCGGTTCCTGCAGGAAATGAGAGTTCTAAAAAACTGTTTTTTAACGCAGATATTCGCAAATCTAACGCAGATAAACGCAGATTTATCTTCGGAGGCATCTGCGACTATCTGCGTGCAATCCGCGAGAATCTGCGTTCAAGAAGGATTATTCAGAGACATTATTTAAAATGGAAAGAATAGGATTAATCGCCGGAAACAGGAAGTTTCCTTTTTTATTCTGCGAGGGCGCCAAAAAAAGCGGCGCAAGGGTAGTGGTTGTTGCCGTAAAGGGCGAAACCTCGCCAAAAATAAAAAATTCAGCGGAGAAGGTTTACTGGATAGGCCTGGATGAGTTTTCGCGCATCTTTGATATCTTTAAAAGCGAAAGGATAACGCGCGTGGCGCTGGCGGGGCAAATCAGCCCGCGCCGGCTTTTTACCGGCCAGATATATAAGAGCCCGGAGTTAAGCAGCTTGCTTAGCGGGATAAAGGATAAAAGAGCCGATACCATCTTTAGCGCGATAGCGCAGAGATTGACAGAGTCCGGCCTGCAATTGCTGGATTCTACCACTTTTCTTAAGGACTTTCTGCCGCAAAAAGGCGCGCTTACGCGCTGTCAGCCCGATGGGGAGACTTGGGAGGATATCCGTTTTGGCATGGAACTGGCAAAGAGCCTGGCGGGCCTGGATGTCGGCCAGTCGGTAGCGGTCAAGGCAAAGGCAATAGTGGCGGTGGAGGCGCTGGAGGGCACTGACAATATGATCAGGCGCGCCGGCCGCATCAGCCGCCATAGCGGCATCAGCGTAATAAAGGTAAGCAGGCCGAGGCAGGATATGCGTTTTGATATTCCGGTAGTGGGCCTTATGACAATAAAGAACTTACTTTGCGCCGGCGCGCGCGCTTTGGCGATAGAGGCGGATAAGACCCTTTTTATAGACCGCCAAAAGGCTGTGGGCCTGGCAGACAGAAAAGGCCTTTGTATTATAGCGGTATAGATAAAGCGCCGTAGGCCGCCGTAGCGGAGGTTTAAACCTCCGCTACGGCGCGGCCTGCGCGGTTTTCTAAAAAGATATTGACATAAGTTAAGTTATCGTATATAAATATAACAGTTAGAGTCAGTCCGGGGCAAGAAGGCCTCGATGGTCATTAAAGGAGGGCTAAGATGGCTATGCAATGCAGTTTAAGGGCAAAGACAGCCGAATTTAAGTTGTATGCGCCTGAAGCAAAGCGGGTTAGTCTGGCGGGGAATTTTAATAACTGGAATACCAGGAGGCTTTCCGCCAAAAAAGATTCCAAAGGCAACTGGATGGTGAAGCTTAATCTTAAGCCCGGCACATACGAATATAAATTTTTCGTAGACGGTTCCTGGCTTAATGACCCGAATTCCGGCCGCACGGTGAGCAATACTTTTGGGACGCATAACAGCATTGTAGAAATAAAGTAGGACACAAAGGATTTCCTTTTGAAAAGGCCCACCTTTTCTTTAGGCAGCGGGAAAATGCCGCAGGCTAAAAAAGGTGGGTTTTTTATCGTTATGGCGTCCGCCACTAAACCTTCGGCGGACGCCCGCTGGCGTATTGGTAGCGGGCGCCTGTAGCTCAACCGGATAGAGCGTTAGCCTTCGGAGCTAAGCGTTGCTGGTTCAACTCCAGCCAGGCGCATTTTATACTTTGGGAGTTTTAGGATAAAACTATTTGCAGAGTAACAAGCTATGTGTTATCCTTTAGTTAAAGATTCGTTCTTTCCACGCCTGCCTACTTTATAGAAAGCTAACTAAAGGAAGGCCGATGTCCCAAGATTTGAAGGCCAAACCGAATAAGAAAAGTTTCATCTTAAGAGGTTTGGTCTTATTTTTTGCCGGTTCTTTTATTCTTTGTTTTACCCCCGTTAGCCTAATTTTTGCCCAAGACCCCGATATAACCATAACCACTAATACTACCTGGGAAGCAGGCTCGTATACCTATAATAATGTTTTGATAACCAATGGCGCTATTCTAACCTTAAATGGCACGGTTACTATTAATACTCAAACCCTAACTATTGACTCAGCCTCTTCTTTATCAGCTAGCGGCAAAGGGTATCCTGCAACCCAAGGGCCCGGCACAGGAACAATTGGCACAGGCGGTTACGGTGGCGGAGCTGGTTACGGAGGAAATGGCAGTAATGGTTATTGTAATTACGGATTAGGAGGTTCTAGTTACGGCTTTATCACCCAGCCTTTGGAGTTAGGCAGTGGTGGGGCTGCATCTGTTGGCGGTGCCGGTGGCGGCGCAATTAGACTTAATGTTACAGGAACCCTAACTCTAAACGGCACTATTTCAAGCAATGGTGCAGATGGCAAACCTTACGGCTTTTATGGTGGCGGCGGCAGCGGTGGGAGTATTTATATTGAAGCCGGTTCTCTAACCGGCAATGGAAACATCTTGGCTAATGGCGGCAAAGGCTCAACCGGCGCTTGGAATGACGGGCCTTATGGCGGTGGAGGCGGTGGCGGAAGAATCGCTATTTATTATGGCTCAAGCGAATTCAATGGCTTAATCCAAGCCATAGGCGGCAAAGGCGACTCTCAGAAATACGGCGGCGCAGGAACAATATTCATTAAATCTTCAAACCAAAGAGTTGGGGATTTAATTATTGATAACAATAATAACTCTGGAGTAACCACTCAAGCAACAGAAACCGAATACAATTTCGACAACCTCAAAATTCTTAACAAGGCGTCTGCAATCCTGCCCGGTAACATAACCTCCTCTAACATAATTCTCCGAAACGGAGCTGCTCTGGGCACCTTAAATAACAATCTTAAAATCATTTCGGGGCTTATCTCCATAGAATCAAGCAGTAAATTACAGGGGAATTTGGCTATCACTGTAAATAATCTTACTATAGATTCGACCTCTATCCTTTCTGCTGATGCAAGAGGTTATCTTCTAAATCAAGGGCCTGGCGCAGGCGCAACCGGAATGGCTGGCTATGGTGGCGGAGCTGGTTATGGAGGCAAAGGCAGTAGCGCTTATCATGATGTTGCAGGAGGCACAACTTATGGTTCTTCCTCTCAGCCAATAGACTTAGGTAGCGGCGGCGGTTCTTCTGTTGGCGGGACTGGCGGCGGAGCAATCAAGCTCAGCGTTTTAGGAAATCTCACCATTAATGGGGCTATTTCAGCTAACGGCCAGGATGGAAAACTTCACGGCTATTACGGTGGCGGTGGCAGCGGTGGAAGCCTCTATATTATCGCTAGTAATCTAACAGGAAGCGGTACTATTTCTTCTAACGGAGGCAAGGGGTCTACTGTTTGGACTGATACCGATGTTACCGGCGGTGGAGGCGGAGGAGGAAGAGTAGCTGTTTATTATTCAAGTTCATATTTTAGCGGCAAGGTTGAGGCTAAAGGCGGAGCAGGGTGGCAAAACATTGCGGAAAGCGGGACAGTTGTCTTCCAGGGCGCATCAGAAGATTCCCCGATTACCTCATTTAACCTGATAGAAAAATCTTCTACCACTTCTACATTATCCGAGACTCTTTCAACTCAACTAATTAGCTTAAATAATGTTACAGTCAGCGGTGACCTAAGCGGCGCCCTCAACTTTACCAACCTTGAAATTATTAAAATTGAAACCGGCTCTTTTACAGGAAAAGGTTTTTCTAAGGGAGAATTTGAAGCAAACCTTGAAGGCATCACTTATGGAGGAAGCTTTAGTGGCATAACATATTTTATTCCTCAAGATAATAAGATTTACTTAAAAGGCGAGTTATCAGGCGACATCAATGGCATTTGTAATGGTTGTCTATCAGAAACTATTCCTCAAAGCGGAAACTATGATAAATATCAGGCAATCTGGAAGTTAAACCGTCTTGGCACAGAAACCGTCTCGGTAACCAGTAATTTAGAAGGAACCCTTTCTTATCAAACGCCCCATTCATTCAACTCACAGCTCTATCTATATCAAGCCAATATGGAAGGCGGCGCTTTTGGCTACTACGCAGGCCCCTTAAGCGCGGTAGTTACGCATCTGCGCTTAACCGATGAGAATGAATACAAAGGCCAGGGGTTTTCTATAGTTTCCTATACCAGCTCTCTTGGCCAGGGAGAGGCTTATAGCTATAACAGGCTTTTTTCAGACGGCAAGGTGGACTTCTATGGTTTATTTGAAGCGCCGATTTTAGGCAAGCTCTCAGCGCTTTTAGATGAAGCAGTTTCTCCCAAAACATTATCAGGGATAATTGAAAGGATGGATTTAAGTCTTGAGCCAATGGCTGATTTAGAGGTTGTAATATGGGGACCGCAAAGAGTGAGTCCGGGTCAAACCGTAAGTTATATCATAGAAATAAGAAATGATGGGGTAAAGAGCGCAGAAAATACCGCAATCCTATTTGATTTAGATCCTTTACTTGAGTATATCTCTAGTACCTATAGTTATCACAATGAGGAGACTAATGAAATTAGTATGGATTTAGGTACACTTGAAGCGAAAGGCAAGAAAATAATAAGAGTTACCGCTAAGGCTCCATGGGGATTAGGGCCACATACGCCTTTAGAAAACAGTTGCAGAGTTACCACGACAACCAAAGAAAAGGATTTATCAAAGATTGACACCGCTTGTTGGAGGGAGGATATTCAACCGGGTGATATAATACTTGAGCATAATGCACACAGTCCAGTATGGACACGTTTAAAATCTTATTGGACTCATACGGGAGGGATAGCTTACGGCACAAAAGATGATAGCTGGACTTCTTTTAGAGAAGGCTATTTTGTTATAGAGCCTTTACCAAACGATTATCGCGAAGGTATAAATCGAGGTGGAGTAAGAGTAACTCCTATTGAAAGCTGGGATTTTCCGTTTAAGAAAGAACTAGTGGTTTTAAGAGTCGAGGGGCTAACTTTACAGCAGAAAGATTATATTACTAATTTCTGGGAAAACCAGATTGGAAAACCATATCAGGATTGGCTTAAATATTTAAATAAAGATCCTAATATAGAAGCCTCTGAATGGTATTGCAGTGAATTAATGTGGGCGCCGTACTATAATCTCGGGATAAATATTGATTCTGCAGAATATTTATCTGCAATTGCTCCCCAAGAGATTTATGATAGTAATTTTACAAGCTCTGTACCGGGAGCCTATTATAACTTGGATGTTTATATTTATAAATATTATTCTGAGATTATTACCGCCAACGACCCCAATGAAATCCTTGTTTCTCCTGAAGGTGATGTCAGGCCCGGGACGGAACTTACTTATACCATAAATTATGAAAATATAGGCGAAGGTATTGCCTTTGGTGTCTATATTACAGATACCCTAGAAGAAGATTTAGATGCTTCAACCATAGTAATTAACAATGGCGGCTCTTATGATCCTGATACGCGAACATTGAACTGGTTTATAGGCGAAGCTGGACCTGCACAAGAAGGATCGGTCTCTTTCAAGGTAAAGGTAAAAACCGATGCCTTGGATAAATCTGAAGTAATTAACTTTGCTACTATTTACTTCCCTTCAGTGCCTCAGGCAACCCGAACCAATGGGGTTGTAAATAGAATTAACACTACTATTGATAATGTCCCGCCTACCACCATAGTAACACCATCTCCTTTGCCAAATCAGAACGGCTGGAATAACAGCACTGTAACTATTAACCTTACAGCCGTTGATAACGAAGGCGGCTCAGGAATAGCTAAAGCCGAATACAGCCTTGATGAAACAAATTGGGTTACCTACACCGCCCCGTTTACCATAATCAATGAAGGATTAACTAAAGCCTATTACAGGTCAACGGATAATACAGGCAATGTTGAAGAAGTCAAATCTTTTGAAATCAAGATTGATAAAACTTCTCCTGAAGTATCTATCAATACGCCTGCTCAAGGGGCAGAGTATGTACTCAATGCGCAGATTCTTGCAAATTGGCAAGCCGCTGATAGTCTTTCGGGTATAGCCTCTTCAACAGGGACAGTGCTTAGCGGGAGCGCCATAGATACCTCTTCAGTTGGCCCAAAGAACTTCAATGTAGCATCTACAGATAAGGCGGGAAATACGATAGAGCAGTCCTTAACCTATAATGTGCGCTATACTTACGCTGGAGTGTTGCCTCCTATTAATCAAGACGACTCAAGTATCTTTAAATTAGGCAGAGTTGTCCCTGTAAAATTCCAACTAAAAGATGCAGCCGGTAACTATATTTCAACAGCAGCTGCCAGAATCTATCTTAGCAAGATAAGCAATACTGTCTTAGGGGGCGAGATAGAAGCAGAATCAGTTGGCTCGGCAAACACAGGCAACCTCTTTAGATATGATAGTGCCGAAAATCAGTATATCTTTAACTTGGGAACAAGTAATTTATCCAAAGGAACTTGGCAGATAAAGATTCAGCTTGATGATGGTTCGTTAAGATATGTAAGCGTATCGTTTAAATAATGATTGACTCCAGTAGGTTCAGGAGTTAGTGTAGGATACGACGATAGATCGAGTTGTCCTAAGGATTATCTGGCAGAAGCACAAAATAAAATAGAGGCGTTAAGGGGGGCAATGATGAAAAGTAAATCTGTAGGACCAATGATATCAGCTATCATAATATTAATTTTCGGGCTATATTCTTTTTTAAAAGGATTAACATTTTTTTCATGGATATCTTGGTTGCAATTATATTATCGTATTGCACAGATTTTGATTTTGTTATCCGGTTTCGTTTATATTATAACTAGTATTTTTTTGTTTAGATTCAAGGGTTGGGCGAAAAACCTATTACTTGTATGGTCCATTGTCTTAGTGCTATATTTTATCCCTTTATCAATAGTTCTAGTTTTTGATCCTTCAGGTTGGGGAAGCGTTATGGTGTTTTCTTTTGCTCCGTACATACTGTTTCCTTTGCTTTTTATTATTTTTCTTACCCGCCCTAGGGTGAAAGAATTGTTTAACAAATAAATGATGAAAAAACTGTAAACAGTTTTATTGATTACCACGCAAAACGCAAGACGCTAGATCCTTGAACCTACGAGCGCTTTATGTAAATTGACAGTTCCTGGCTTATTACAAAACAAATCCTATCCATATTCAAAGAAGTAATTGTTTTGTAACTTACCTCATCACAGAGAGTGTAAGGTAATTTGAGGAGGAGAAAAATGGATAAAAGAAAACCAACAGGCATAACAATTTCTGTAATAGGAAGCGCAATATCTCTATTCAGTTTGGGTGTATTTTCTCTTTATATATTGTGGCCAGTACCTAAAATTATCCAGGCAATTCACTACTTTTCTCATAAGTTATTCTTGTCTCTTCCCGCAATCATGGTGCCTATATGTGCTACAGTAATGCTTATTTTTGGCTTATTCTGTCTACTTATCGCATTACCATCTCTTCCCGCAATCATGGTGCCTATATGTGCTACAGTAATGCTTATTTTTGGTTTATTCTCTCTTTTATTAGGCCTGGATTTCTTTATGCACCCGTTAGGATATCTCGAGCTTCTTAGATTCTTTCTCCCCTTAATTTTTATATCAGGAATAGTATATAGCTTTAGCTGCGTTTTTCTATTTAAGTTAAAACATTGGTCAAGAAATATAGTAATTATCTGGTCGGTTATCCCATTGTTTTATTTTATCCCCAATGTAATATATCTTTTTTTTGATCCTTGGGGATGGGGGAAGATGATAGCGTTTTCTTTCTTTCCATACATATTCTTTCCTTCATTCTTCATCATATTTCTCACTCGTAAGCAGGTAAAAGAATTATTTAAGAAATAAATAATGAGGATACTAAAGAGGACGGTTGTATTTTTTAATTATTGATAACTAAGAGAGAACGCAAGATGCTTTATGTAGCTCGATAGTTCCCAGCTTATTACAAAACAAATCCTATCCATATTCAAAGAAGTAATTGCTTTGTAACTTATTAAGGGACCGTTTCTATTTTGCTCTATTTTTCTACCAAAGATAGGGAGCAGGATATATCCACAGTAATTAATTTTATTAACAGGCGAAAACCATGAACAGATTTAAAATACTTCAGGTTCTTATTTTAATCGGATTAGGTATTTTAATCTATTCCAATACGTTCAATAGTTCATTCCAGTTTGATGATTATGATTCTATCGTCTCAAATTTAAACATAAGGAATATAACCCATATAAAGGCGATATGGAGTTTCTGGCCAAACAGGTTCATTACTTATCTTACCGTTGCCTTTAATTATCATTTTAACCAGCTTAATGTTTTTGGGTATCATCTGTTTAATCTACTGGCGCATTTAATATCGGCGCTTTTGGTCTGGTGGTTTGTGCTTCTTACCTTCAGTTCTCCCGGAATGAAAAATAATAAAACCACCCGATATGCCGATTCAATTGCTTTCTTTGCGGCTTTAATATTTGTTGCCCATCCCCTTCAGACACAGGCGGTAACTTATATCATACAGAGGGCTGCCTGTTTGGCGGCTTTGTTTTATTTGGGCGCGCTGTGCCTATATGCAAAAGCAAGGATATTGCAATATAGGGCAAGTGGAAATACTTGGAAGCCTTATTACATCGGGTCAATACTGATGGCGGCCTTGGCGATGTTTACAAAAGAAATAACTATCACTCTGCCATTTATGGTGCTTTTATACGAAACCTATTTTTTTAGAACAGAAAAGAAGATAAACTGGAAACAACTTATCCCGTTTTTAGCCTTACTCCTCATAATTCCTTCCGTTATGATTGCAACGAAGTCTGTAAATTTGGCAGAAATGCACCGCGTATCAGAAGCGGCCCCCGGGATTGCCCCTGTAAATTACCTTTTGACGCAATTTAGAGTGGTAGTTACTTATCTGCGCATGGCGTTTGTTCCATTTAGTCAAAATGTAGACTACGATTACCCGCTGGCAAACAGCCTGGCCCAGCCGCAGGTCTTTATAAGTTTGATTCTCATAGCAGTTATTTTAATTATTAGTTTTAAAATCCGCTCCAAATACAGGTTAATATCTTTTAGTATTTTTTGGTTTTTCCTCGTGCTCTTGCCTGAATCAAGCATATTGCCGCTGGCCGACGTTATTTTTGAACACAGGCTTTATTTACCAATGGCCGGTTATAGTATCTTTTTAGCTACCGTCGTTTATCTGCTTTTAGAAAAAAGGGACATCAGGATAACGGTAATATTATTAAGCATAATCGTTGCCTTTTACTCAACCGTTGCTTATTCAAGAAACTTCTATTGGAAAAGCGAGTTCAGTTTATGGGACGATGCCATCCGTAAATCACCCAGGAAGGTTAGGGCCTACAACGAAAGAGGCATTGCTTATGTAAGGTTGGGTAATTACAAAAAGGCCTTAGATAACTTTGCAATGGCAATAAGCCTTAATCCCGATTACCTATAGCTTATTATAACCGCGGGCAAGTTTATAAGATTCAGGGCAGCTATGATTCAGCTATTGCTGAATATGATAGAGCGATAAAAATTAACCCAAGATACTTCGAGGCTTTTAATAACCTGGGAACTATTTATGCCGCTAAAGGCGATACCTCTAATGCGATTTTATTTTTTAGTAAAACGATAGAGCTTAATCCGTATTTTGCCCAAGCCTACTATAATCGCGCCACTGCTTATGTGTCTGAAGGCAAAATATGATTTAGCTCAATTGGACTATGATAAAGCCAGGCAGATTAACCCTGCTTATGACAATACAGGTTTAGATAAAGTTTTAAAAGAAAGCAAATAAAGGCGCCTAAATAAAGAAAGCCGCTTCTATTCTTTATAATTGCAAATCCCCGCATTCTTTGTTAAAATAAAATATCAAAAACTTCGGGGCCACTAGCTCAATCGGTAGAGCAGGCAAATCTATGAAATATTGGGAGAAAAAAGAAATAGTTATGAATTTGCGGGGCCAGGGATTAAGTTATCAAGAGATCAGGCAAAAAATTCCTTTTATAATTTCTAAGAGCACGATTAGCGACTGGTGTAAGGACATAGAACTAACAACTGAACAAAAAAGCAGGCTTGATAAGCTTTTTAAAGACGGAAGCTATAGGGGAAGGCTATTGGGGTCAAAAGCTACCCAGACAAGAAGAGCGAAAGAAGTTGAAGCAATTAAAGAAAAGGCAGGGCTAGAGATTCCCTTTTTGAACAAAAATGAATTTAAGTTATCCGGCTTAATGCTTTATTGGGCAGAGGGAAGTAAGAAGCATAGAGTGGGTGTTTCTAACTCTGATCCGGAACTGATAAGATTTATGATGGGATGGTTCAGAGAGATATGCGAAGTGCCCGATGATAGATTCAAAGTTTATCTTAATATCCATTCCGGACAGAACGAAGCGCAAATAAAAGAATTCTGGTCAGATATAATAAATCTTCCGATTTCGCAATTCGGTAGAAGCTATATCAAAAAAGAAGGAACAGGTTATCGTAAAAATATTCTATATAATGGAACGATAAGAATTGAAATCTGCGACAAGGATCTTTTGTATAAAATACTCGGTTGGATTGAAGGCGTAAATAGGAAATGGGCCACTAGCTTAGCTGGCAAAGCAGGGGACTCTTAATCCCAAGACCGAAGGTTCGAATCCTTCGTGGCCCATAAATTTTAAATTGTTTTTGTGCGAGAAAAACCTTACGAATTTATTGAGCATACCGCAGATATCGGCATCAGGGTAAAAGGGGATAGCTTAAAGGAGCTATTCAGCAATACCGCCCTGGCGATGTTTGAGATTATCGCCGAAAGAAAGAATCCCGCCGGCACAAATTTAAAGAGCATAAAAATAAAACAGCAGGCAGAGAACCTCGACGAACTTTTTATAAACTGGCTGAATGAATTATTATCCTTATCCGCGGCCAGGGGCCTGATATTTTCCGATTTTAAAATAGAGGCGCTTGATGACAAGAACTTAGAGGCGTCTGTCGTCGGAGAAAACACCTCAAATTTTAAAGTAAATACCGAAATCAAGGCCGCCACCTACCATCAGCTGAAATTAGAAGAGCGCGACGGCGGGTGGATGGCGGAGATAATTTTTGACGTTTAATATGGCAGATACAATACCTTTAGAAAAAATTGACGATTACCGCTGGCGCATACCCAAGTCATATAAGCCGGGGATGCGCGTGCCCGGCATAATTTATGCCGACGAGAAACTATTAAAGGATATCCGTAACGACAAGGCGCTGGAGCAGGTGGCCAATGTTGCCTTCCTGCCGGGGATTGTGAAGGCTTCCCTGGCTATGCCGGATATACACTGGGGATACGCCATGCCTATAGGGGGCGTAGCGGCTACGGATATTGATAATGGAGGCGTTGTTGGCGCTAGTCTTGTGGGGTATGACATAAATTGTGGCGTCAGGTTAATGAAAACGAATTTCCAATACGAAGACATCAAAGATAAAATTAAGGATTTAATCTATACCTTATTTTCCGACGTTCCTGCCGGGGTCGGCTCCAAGGGCGATATAAGGGTAAGCGCCAAAGAAGAAAGGCAGATTCTGCTTAAAGGCTCTAAATGGGCGGTAGAAAAAGGTTACGGCACGCAGGAGGATCTGGAGTGCACCGAAGAATACGGCGCCATAGAAGGGGCGGATCCGGATGCGGTTTCCGAGCGGGCCTATGAAAGGGGAAAGGCGCAGTCCGGAACCCTCGGCTCGGGGAATCATTTTTTAGAGGTGCAGGTAATTGACCAGTTATACAACAGGGAACTCTGCGATGCCTTTGGTTTTAATTTAGGCCAGATTACAATAATGATACATTCCGGCTCGCGCGGCCTGGGTTATCAGGTTTGCGACGACTACACCAGGAGCATGCTGCGCTGCCTGCAGAAATACAACATCAACGTCCCCGACCGCCAGCTGGCCTGCGCGCCGGTTAATTCCGAAGAGGGAAGGGCTTATCTAGGGGCGATGAAATGCGCGGCAAATTACGCCTGGGCAAACCGGCAGTGCCTGATGCATCTTACCCGCCAGGTTTTTGAGCGGGTTTTCGGGATGTCCTGGCAGAAGATGGGGATGGAGCTTATTTATGATGTCGCCCATAATATTGCAAAGATAGAAAAGTATAATATAGACGGCAAAGAGAAAAAACTCTGCGTCCACCGCAAGGGCGCCACGCGCGCCTTTGGGCCGGGCCATCCGGCGTTACCCGAGAGGTATAAAAAAACAGGCCAGCCGGTAATTATCCCCGGGGATATGGGAAGAAATTCTTATTTATTGGCCGGAACCAAGAAAGCAGAAGAGGAGACCTTTGGCTCTACCTGTCACGGGGCCGGCAGGCTTAAATCCCGCACCGCCGCCATAAAGAGCATAAACTTAAATACCTTGTTGAAGGAATTGGAATCTAAGGGTATAATCGTAAAGGCAAGCGGCCGCGGCACAATCGTAGAAGAGGCCCCGCAGGCGTATAAAGATGTAAACGAAGTAGTTGATGTAGTGCATAACGCCGGGATTTCAAAACGCATCTGCCGAATGCGGCCGTTAGGTGTAATTAAGGGGTAAAATATGCTGGATATAAAGTTTATCAGAGAAAATCAGGAAACGGTAAAGCAGGCGCTTAAGGAGCGTAATTTAAAATTTGATTTAGACGCCCTGCTTAAAATAGATGACTCCCGCCGCAGGGTATTAAGCGAACTGGAGGGCCTGCGCGCCCAGAAAAATAAGGCAAACGAGCAGATAAGCATTCTATTGAAGGAGAAAAAAGACACTAAACAAAAAATCGCCGCGATGAAGGGCATCTCCGATGATATCGGCAGATTAGAGAAGGAAGCCAAGAGTTCCAAAGCCGAATTAGAAAAGCTGCTTTTTAATATTCCCAATATCCCGCATCCTTCAATCCCGCGCGGGGGTGCTGTAAATAACAAGATAGTGCGTTCCTGGGGCGAGGCGCCGAAATTTGATTTTAAGCCGCAGGATCATATTGAAATAAGCCAGCGCCTGGATATCATTGATTTTGCCCGCGCAACAAAAATAAGCGGCTCCAATTTTATACTTTACAAAGGATGGGGCGCTAAATTAGAGCGGGCATTGATTAATTTTATGCTTGATCTGCATACCGCCAAACACGGTTACACCGAAGTTTCTCCTCCGTTTCTGGTAAACCGCGCCGCAATGACCGGCACGGGCCAATTGCCGAAATTAGAAGAGGATATGTATTGCTTAAAAGACGACGATTTATTCCTTATCCCTACCGCAGAGGTTCCGGTAACTAACATCTTCAGGGACGAGGTGCTGGAGGAGAAAGCCCTGCCGGTTTATTACACCGCTTATACCGCCTGTTTCAGGAGGGAGGCCGGCTCTTACGGTAAGGATACCCGGGGGCTTAACCGGGTGCATCAGTTTGACAAGGTGGAGATGGTTAAGTTTGTAAAACCAGAGGATTCCTACGACGAATTAGAGAAGTTAGTCAACGACGCCGAAGACGTGCTAAAAACCCTGGGCCTGCCTTACCGCCTGGTGTTGCTGGCAGCAGGCGATTTGAGCTTTGCCGCAAGCAAGTGTTACGACCTGGAGGCGTATGCAGCAGGTTCGGATAAATGGCTGGAGGTATCCAGCTGCTCTAACTTTGAGGATTTTCAGGCCCGGCGGGCGAATATTAAATTTAGGCAGAGGACAGAGGGCAGAGGACAGAAGACAGAATATCTGCATACCTTAAATGGCTCTGGAGTAGCCTTGGCGCGCACGGTAATAGCGTTACTGGAGAATTACCAGCAAAAGGACGGCTCGGTCTTAATCCCCGAGGCCCTGCGGCCGTATCTGGACGGGAAAGAAAGGATTACTTAAATGGCGGCCTTTCCGCGCAATGCCGCAAACATCATAAAGTTTGCGGCAGGAGTCCTGCTTCTTCCGGTGGTTTATGCTTTTTCGATTTCTTTTATAAGTGAATTAAATACCGTAAAAGGGGATTTTGCGCTTTATTTCTGGGCGGGGACAGTAAGCTTTGCCCTGTTTTATATCTTTATCTACGAGCCGGAGTTAATTTATAATTACGGGCAGGAGGCCCTAAGCAGGCTTTTTACTTTTTATAAACCCCTGCCGGGAATTGCCGCTTACGCCCTGCCGGCTTATACCCTGGCCTTGCTTATACTATATTGGGCCTTGAG
>JAZDPH010000027.1:0-10547 GCA_043797735.1 Candidatus Omnitrophota bacterium
GGTGATTTGCTATTCCCTCAAAGAATTACATAAACTATTAAAAGATGCTGACGCAAAAAGAGATTAGGAAGCTGGAAGATTCTTTGCTTGCCCCTTTTGCCGCCAAGAGCCGCGATTCCCGGGGCAGGGTTTACAAAGAAAAAGAACACCCTTACCGTTCGGCTTATCAGAGGGACAGGGACAGAATTGTGCATTCGGCCGCCTTCCGCAGATTAGAATACAAAACGCAGGTTTTTGTCAACCACGAAGGCGATTATTACCGAACCAGGTTAACCCATACTCTGGAGGTCGCTCAGATCGCCAGGACAATCGCCGGCGCCTTAAGGTTGAATGCCGACCTTACCGAGGCAATAGCGCTGGCGCATGATTTGGGGCATACGCCCTTCGGGCATTCCGGGGAAGAGGCGCTTGATGAATTGATGGCCGGATACGGCGGGTTCAATCATAACCTGCAGGGCTTGAGGGTAGTTGACTGCCTGGAGGAGAGATACCCCGATTTTCCGGGCATTAATTTATCCTGGGAGGTAAGGGAGGGTATCGTTAAGCATTCTTCGGCATTTGATAAGGCGGTAAAGATTAAGGGGCTGGCGCCCGAGGAGCTGCCGCTGTTGGAGACGCAGGTGGTTGATGTTGCCGACGAGATTGCCTATGACAACCACGACCTTGACGACGGGTTGATTTCGGGGCTGCTGAAGGAATCCGACTTGCAAAGGCTGCCGATCTGGAATAACATAAAAAAGAACATCTCTAAAGAATACGCGAATATCAGCCATGAAAGAAAAAAATACCTGATCATCCGCTCTTTGATTAATATACAGGTTACGGATTTAATCCGCCAGACCCAGGGCAATATACAAAGGCTTAACCTTAAGTCTTATATGGATGCAAAAAAAATCGATAAAAAAGTTGTGTTATTCAGCAAAAATATGTTAAACTTAAGGTTAGCCTTGCGCGCCTTTCTGGTAGAACGGCTTTATCACCACTACCGGGTAGTCAGGATGAGCATAAAGGCGAAACGTTTTATTGAGGAGTTATTTAGAGTCTATATAGACAAACCGGAACAACTCCCTATTGATACGCAGAGAAAGATTCCCGCAGACGGCCTGCGGCGCGTAGTCTGCGACTATATTGCGGGGATGACCGACAGGTATGCTTTAGATGAATACAAAAAGTTATTTGATCCCTACGAAAAAGTATAAACTCATGCTTTCTTCGATACACAGCGCATACCGGGTGATTAATTCTACTTTTGAATTAAGGGACCTGGTGAGCCGGCTCTGCCGGCTCTTTTCCCAGATATTCAACGCCGATTACAGCATGATTCTCCTGCTTGATGCAGCCAAGAAGCATTCGGTATTGCGCTCTTTAAATAGTAAAAGGAACAGGTGCCTGGTCGTCGATAAGAAACTAAAGATTACCGACAGGATAGAGAAAAAAATATTGCAGCGGCTGTCTTCAATCAGTAAGCCGAACTTACTGGGGATGCCGCTGATTTCCGAAGATATAATCGGGATGGTCATTTTAAAACGTAACGGAACAAGCCATCACTTTAGCGCTTTTGACCAGGAGTTATTGACTAGCATATCGGAACTGGCGATAATCGGAATAAAGAGCTTGCAGCTTTATGAGGAACAGCAGAAGATAATTCTCGGCGGGATAAAATCCCTGGTAACCTTATTGGATACCCGCCTGCCTCACGAATATACACATTCGCCTTATTTCTGCAGGTTGGTAATTTCAATAGGCCACTGTATGCGCCTGGATTCAAAACAGATTGAGAGCCTTAAGTTTGCCAGCCTTCTGCATGATACCGGAAAAGCGGATATCCCGATAGAGATACTTACCAAAACCTCCAAATTGACCTCCAGGGAGTATAATATAGTCAAGCGCCATCCCTTAAAAGGAGCGCAGATATTACGGCCGCTGCAGATATTGAAGCCGGTTATACCGATAATTATGCATCACCATGAGAAATATAACGGAAGCGGATATCCCTCTCGGCTGAAGAAAGAGCAGATTCCGCAGGGGGCGCGGATAATGGCAGTTGCCGATACCTTTGAAGCGATGGTCTACGGCAGGCCTTACCGCGAGAGGGTAAGCATATCCACCGCAATTAAGGAGATTAAGAAAAAGAGCGGTACACAATTTGACCCCAAGGTGGTCGACGCGTTTCTCAAGGTGACAAAGAGGCTTAGCAAAAAAATTTACTTGAAAAAAGACAAAAAAGGGCGTTATAATAAAAAACATGCTGGAAGATTATAACGGTTATCAATTAGAATTGTTTAACGAGACAGGGGGGGGCGCCTCGAAAAGGCCGCTAGGCAATCGTTTCTTTAATTTTCTGCACCGGCATGAAAAAAAGTTTCTGGTAATTATCGGGATAGCGGTCAGCTGCATGATCTCCTTTTCCTTAGGGGTAAGGAAGGGAAGGCAGTTGTCTGTGTTCAAAAGCAGTGTTTCATTTGACCTGGCGGAAAAGAGGATTAAAGTTGAAGTTGTTGAAGTTAAGGAGAAGC
Organism: Candidatus Omnitrophota bacterium; assembly: GCA_043797735.1. Taxonomy (GTDB): domain Bacteria; phylum Omnitrophota; class Gorgyraeia; order Gygaellales; family Profunditerraquicolaceae; genus BS750m-G77. Next base: position 2,517 of record JAZDPH010000027.1, read on the forward strand.
CTGAATTAATCCGTCAGCAAAAGCAGCCGGCAGTAAAAAATAATAGCTCACAGGATTATACTATTCAGTTGGCAAGTTACAAGGCTAAGAAATTCGCCGATAGAGAGGCGGAGGTATTGAAGAAGAAAGGGTTAATGCCGCTGGTTCTTTATAAAGGCGATTACGTTGTCCTTTGCGCAGGTAAATTCTCCGATAGGGAGGAAGCCGTAAATTCAATGACAAAACTAAAAAAACAATATAAGGATTGTATCTTAAGGAGGCTATAAATTATGTCCATACATCCGTCGTTAAATATACCTGAGAAGGATAAGAAGCACAGGTCGGTACTCAAGCGCAGCGAACGTTTAAAAGCGATGATTGAAAAGGGCAGCTGGAAAGAGGGGGACAGGGTTTACGGGCTGCCTAAAGTCAAGACTCTTAAAATAAAAATCAAAAAGGAAAAGGCAGAAAAGCCGCAAGAGGGCCTTGCAGCCGGAGGCGGCGCCGCCGGCGGCGCCGGAGCCGCCGAAGCAAAAACTGCTGTCAAAGCAACCCCTGTCAAGGCAGCGCCCAAAGAAAAAAATAAGAAATAGATGTTTTTAATGTTAAAAACGGATATTAGGCCATCTGGTTATCCGGATGTGGATATCAGTATATCGGGATATCAGGATTTTTTTCACCAGATATCCTGATGTCCACTACCGGGTATCCGGATATCCAGATACCCGGTCTATTTTACAATGTTTCATACAATGTCTTATAGGATACCCGCCGCGATAATTCTGATACTTTTATTCTTCGGCGCCTCGGCCGCAGAAGAGAGCCTCCCTTTTACAGGCATAGTTAAAGAAGACGGAATAAATATACGCTCTGACTCAACGGTAAGTTCTGCAATAGTCGGCAGCGCCAAAAAAGGCCAGGAGGTAACCGTTATCCGCCAGGCCTACGAGTGGTATAAAATCTGTTTTCCCCTGGAGCTGCCTTGCGAAGAGCCCGCCAGAAATTTTGCCTGGATTCATAAAAAGTTCATTGAAAAAAAAGCGCAGGTTGTGCAGGCTGCGGCCGCGCAAATAAGAGAAACGCAAAAAAAGCAGCCTGTTTCTTTTGCGGATGAAATCACCATTACGGGAACCCTAAAGCCTTACGGAAAGGTTCTCGGCCGCAGGGCAACGCATAAGCTTATCACCGAAGACAAGCAGGTTTTTTTATTAAAAGGCGACAAGAAGGAACTCAACGCCCTGAATTCCAGAAGGGTAAAAGTGCGCGGCATAAAAGAGCCTGATGCGCCTAAAAAAGCAAAATATCCCCTTATTGAAGTAAAAACCATAGAAGAGATAAATTGAATACAATTACGGCAAGGCTGTTATTTTTTCCTGTTTTTTTCGTTTTGCTCATGGTCGCTATGACCGTGCATGAGTTTGCCCACGGATGGACTGCCTACAGGTTAGGAGACCAGACGGCAAAGTCTTCCGGCAGGCTTACCCTTAATCCCTTTGCCCATATAGATTTATATTGGACGCTTTTATTGCCGCTCTTATTTTTCTTGAGCAGCGGATTTTTTATCGCCGCGGCAAAACCCGTGCCCATAAATTACTGGGTATTAAAGAATCCTAAAAGAGATATCATGTGGATAGGCTTAAGCGGCCCTTTGGCCAATTTTATTTGCGCGGTATTTTTGAGCCTCTTAATAAGATTAATTCCCTTTAATTCAATTTTAAGGCCGCTTATCGGTAATTTAATATATATCAATATTGTATTGGGTGTTTTTAACCTGATTCCCATCCCGCCCCTGGACGGTTCCCGCGTTTTAATGGGGATGCTTCCGGAGCGGCTTTCTAGCGGATATGCGAAACTTGAGCCGTATGGTTTCCTGATCATATTGGCATTGTTCTTATTTGGTAATTTCGGAAGGGCGCTTTTTCCGGCAATACTGACAATAACATATTTATTAAGAGGGGTTCCGCTTTAACTAAATGCGTATAATAAAAGTTAACCTGCAGAAACGTTCCTATGATATTGCGGTGGGCAGCGGCATAACAGGCGGACATCTTGGCCGTTACTTAAGCAGGCTTAATCTTGGCTCGGATGCCTATGTAATTACCAATGCCCTGGTAAAGAGAAGATACGCAAAAACTCTGCAAGTTCCTTTAAAACAGGCGGGTTTTAACGTAAAGTTTAAGCTTATACCCGATACGGAAAAAAGTAAATCCATAGAGACCTTGTCTCTGGTTTTAAGGGGGCTGGCCGGTTACGATAGAAAGAAAAGGATTTTTATAATTGCTTTCGGAGGCGGGGTAGTCGGGGACCTTGCGGGCTTTGTCGCCTCTATCTATAAACGCGGGGTGCCTCTTGTGCAGATACCCACTACTTTATTGGCGCAGGTCGATTCTGCAATCGGGGGCAAGAGCGCGATAGACTTATCGGAAGGCAAGAATTTAGTGGGCGCCTTTTATCAGCCGCGCCTGGTTTTTAGCGATATAAAATACCTGCATAGCCTAAAGGAAAGAGAGCTTCGCTGCGGGGTCTCCGAGGTAATAAAATACGCCCTGATAAAAGATGCCGGGTTGTTTAGTTACCTGGAGGGAGGGTTAAAGGATATTCTTGGTTTGCGCCCTGCGGCCCTGGAGCATATCGTCCAACGTTGCAGCCGCATCAAGGCCGCCATTGTAAGTTGCGACGAGAAAGAAGAAAAGGGGTTGCGCACGATACTGAATTTCGGCCATACCGCCGGGCATGCTATTGAAGCGGCAGGCGGCTATGTTAAATACAGCCACGGGGAGGCAATAGCGCTGGGGATGCTTGCCGCGTCTATTATAAGCAGAGAGATGGGCTTTATTGACGCAAGCCTCTATGAAAGGATAAAATCCCTGATAAAAAGCTTTCGGTTGCCCACCAGCATAGAAAGGGCGCCCCTTAAAAGAATAATTGCCGCTTGCTACCGCGACAAAAAATTTATCGGCTCCAGAAGCAGGCTTGTTTTGCTTGAAGGTATCGGCAGGGCAAGAGTTGTAGAGGATGTCCCGTTTACAATAATAAAACAGGCTTTACAGCAATTACAAAAATAACCGCAAGAAATTTACCCCGCACCTTTTTATTATTCAGAAGTATTTATAAAAACGTTTTGAATAAGTAAAAGGTGCGGGGTTTACCTTTCGCTTGAAAGCTTCACCAGCAATCCCGCCTTAGACTCCAATTCCACATTATCAAAGTCAATATGTTTAACAATGGCGCCGTCTACATCATCGCCCACTTTTACGATTTTATTATTTATCAGGGCGTAATAACCGTCATCCTGCGAAAAGAAGATTCCGTTTAACACTAAGGCCGTCTTTTGCGCCTGGGGGGCGTTTTTGGTAACGGCATCAGGGAGGACAATGGCCTCTGGCGCTAAAGCCGCCTCCGTAGTTAATAATAAGGCATCTTCGGGCAGTTCTTTCTGAGGCACGGTTATTGTTTCTGATGAAAGCCTGAGTTGGCTTTGCCGGTAAGTATCTTTAGGGCGCAGGATAAATAAGAAGAAAGCATTTTCTATAAAGAGGCCAAAACAGAATATTAGCGCATAAATCAGGTATTTATTTATTTTGCGCCCCCGGCGGCGAGGGGGCGTTTTGGTTTCTCCTGCCGGATGATAACTTTCGATAGTTTTTTCTACTTTTTTCAGGGCCTCGTGTATTATACTCATTTTATGTTTTCGCCGACAAAATAACTATTTAACTCCTGAAGGCATTTCTTTACGATATCGAAGCCTATGGTATGTGTTTCCTCTACAAATCCGGCAAGCAGCGCCCGGTCGCAGATTATATTTATTAGGCGGGGGGTGCCTGCGGAAAACTCGGTAATTGCGCCGACAGCCTCATCGGTAAATCTTATTTTCCCGCTTGAGCCGGCAACGTTTAGGCGATGGTTAACATAGTTTTTTATTTCATCGGACTGCAGGGGGGCGATATGGTAGCGGACCGTTATTCTTTGCCTGAGCTGCCTTAGTTCGTAAAGGCTCAAAATCCGGTTTAGTTCCGGTTGAGCCACCAGTACTACCTGCAGGAGTTTTTGTTTATCGGTTTCCAGGTTTGAAAGCAGGCGTATCTGTTCCAGCATATGGCTTTTTAAGTTCTGCGCCTCATCAATAATCAAAATTATATTATTGCATTTTTGCGATTCGCTAAGCAGGAATTTATTCAATTCAAAGACCAGAGAGAGCCTGGTTTTATCCGGAGGAATGAGGCCGAAATCCCTTACTATCGCCTCCAGCAGCTCGATTTCCGAGAAATAAGGATTAAGTATCAGGGCGGTCCTGGTATTTTTTCCCAGGCGGTTAAGAAAAAAACGACAGAGCGTAGTCTTGCCGGTGCCTATTTCTCCGGTCAATACCATGATGCCTTTTCTCTGGGAGGCGCCGTAGATAAGATGAGAAAGGGCTTCCCGGTGTATCCTGCTTGCGAAAAAAAAGGCCGGGTCGGCGGTAACGTTAAACGGCCTTTCTTTTAGCCCATAAAATTGACAGTACATAGTCTATCCTCAAAAATCCATTATAACAAATTCGCCCCATTAGTCAATACCTCTTGCTCCGGGAGCGCCGGCCCTGTAGCGGAGGTTTAAACCTCCGCTACAGGGTGGATAAGCCCTAAAGCAGCCGAAAAGGGGTTGACACTTTTATTAAGATATGTTATAGTTACAACAGTCAGAGAAAAGGCCTAAAATATGGTTTTTTTACGGGAAGAAAAAAGACAGATTAATCGGATTAATTTAAAAACTCCTTTTTACTATCAGGTGCGCGGGAGTTGCGGTTTTAATAATACCGTCACCGAAAATATCAGCCTGGGCGGAGTGGGAATTATAAATCATACGTTTATAAGCCCCAAAACCCCGTTGAATCTGGAGATGAAGATACTGTCAAGGGCCTTAAGTTTAAAGGGCAAAGTGGCTTGGGCTGTGGCCTTGGCGCATTCAAACACCTTTCGCGTAGGCATAGAGTTTATAGAACTGAATACCCGGGATAAGTTGTATCTTTCCGATTACATAAGCATACAGACCAACAGGATTTAGCGCGCCTGAAACAATAAACAGAGGTAAGACAAATGTCATCGCCACAGGAAGAACAGAAAGAACAACCACTTCAGGTTCCCCAGCCGCAAAAAGAAGCGGCGGCGCCGGCTATGCCCAAATCGCAGGAACAGCCCAAGCCCGAGGAACAGACCAATTGCTTAATCTGCAATAAGCCGATTAAGAGATTAACCCGTTATTACCGCGACGGGAAATTTTATTGCGGCAAGAAATGCTGGCGGACGGCAAAAGAAAAGTCCAAAAAAGAAAAGGAAGAAGCCAAAAAATGAAGGCGGCCTTAAAAAAAGAAAGAAGGGTGCATCCGCGCCTGGCGCACCGCCTGCCGCTTAAGGTGGCGGCTAACGGTTATGATTTTGCCACCACTACGGAGAATATCAGCTGTGTGGGCGCCTGCTGCCGTATCGATAAATACGTGCCTCCCTTTACCCGGGTTATGGTTAGGTTGGATCTGCCCATAAACAAAGCGCCAAAAGCTAAGCCTTGCAAAGTAGAATGTAAGGGGGTTATCGTCAGGTCTGAAGACGAGGATAATGGCGGCTTTAATGTCGCAATATTCTTTAACGCAATCAGAGACAACCAGCGTAAGATAATTTCCCGGTATATAAATCGATTCTTACCCGAATAAGCATAAGTCCTCAAACCCCAAAATAATTAATGGGCAGGATGCCCGCCGTTAAGTTAATCATCGGGTTTATTTTTAAACAGGATAAGGTATTCCAGCAAGCCCGGGCTATCGTTAGAAAGCGTTTCGGCAGCATAGACTTCCAGAGCCAGATTTTAAGTTTTACGCATACCGATTATTACCGCAAAGAACTTGGCGAAGGGCTTTATAAAAAGATCATCAGTTTTAAGAAGTTAATCCCGCCGCAAAACCTGCCGGAGATAAAAGTCTTTACCAATAAAGTTGAAAAAGAATTCTCCAGCGCAAATGAAGCTCTGCGAACGCACAAACGTTTAATTAATATTGATCCCGGTTACCTGAATTTGTCAAAATTGGTCCTTGCCTCCACAAAGGATTACATCCACAGGATATATCTAAATAAAGGGATTTACGCAGAGGTGACCTTGTTTTATCAGTTTAAGGCATTTCGCCCCTGGGAGTGTACATATCCGGATTACCGCAGTCCGCAATATTTGGCGATTTTTAACCAGATCAGGCAGATTTACTCTGCTCAATTGAAGAAAAAATAATGTACCCGACTTACCTAAATTGTTACCATAACGGAAACTTAGAGAAAATTATCCGCCGAGCTTTCCAGATGCTCGAGGCTTGTTCTATCTGCCCCCGTAAATGCGGCGTAAACCGCCTTAAGGGAGAGAAGGGGTTTTGCAAAACCGGCCTAAAACCTTACGTCTATTCCTTTATGGCGCATCACGGAGAGGAACCGCCGATATCGGGCAAAAAAGGCTCCGGGACGATTTTTTTCTCTAATTGCAATATGAGTTGCCTGTATTGCCAGAATTATGAGTTCAGCCAGCGCGGACAGGGGAGGGAGGTTGACTTTCAAGAACTATCCTCGATGATGTTGGAATTACAGAAGGCCGGCTGCCATAATTTGAACCTGGTGACCCCCACCCATATTATGCCTCAGATTCTGGCGGCCCTGAAGATAGCTGTATCGGGGGGCCTGAAAATCCCCGTTGTCTATAATACCGGCGGTTATGAACTGCCGCAGGTTATAAAAATGCTTGAGGGAATAGTGGATGTGTATCTGGCGGATATGCGCTATGCAGACGAGGATGCGGCAACAAAATATTCCTCTGCCCCGGATTATCCCGGCTATAACAGGGAGTCGGTAAAAGAAATGTACCGTCAGGTAGGCACTGCTGAAATTGAAGAGAGCGGCATAATAAAGAGGGGGTTGGTTATAAGGCATCTTGTCCTGCCGCATCAGGTAAGTGGTGTGGATAAGATTATGAGATTTATAAAAGAAGAGATTTCTCAAGATACATACATCAGCCTGATGAGCCAATATTTGCCGTATTATAAGGCATCTGCTTTTAAGGATATCTCCAGGCGCATAACCAAAGATGAATACGAAGAGGCAAAAAGCTCCTTGCAGAAATACGGTTTGCATAACGGCTGGATTCAGGAGTCATATGGCCTGGAGAGGTTTGCCGGGGTCCATATCAGGCCAAAATAATGAGAAGAAAAAGGGCCCTTGCGGATAAAGTTAAAAGGTTCTTCAAGTTGATTTACCTGAAAATCTTCAGGATTAATGATACCCCCCAGAAGATTGCCCTGGGGGCGGGCCTGGGTATTTTTTCGGGTATCTTGCCGGGCACAGGGCCCATAGCAGCGTTGTTTCTGGCGTTTCTTTTTCGGGCAAACCGCGCCGCAGCCCTGATGGGGAGCCTTGTTACCAATACGTGGCTGAGTTTCTTTATTTTTCTGCCGGCGATAAAGGCCGGCTCTTTTATATTAGGGGTGCGCTGGGAACAGGTGCACCAGGAATGCCTGGGGGTTTTTGCTGATTTCAGCTGGCGGCAGCTTTTAGAGCTGTCGTTTCTTAAAATTATACTGCCGATTGCGGCCGGATACTTAATAATAGGCTTTATCTTTGGGGCAGCCGTTTATTTAATCACCTTTGCGTTTATCAGGATTTCAAAAAAGCGCCGATGATAAAAAAATACAAATCATTAGCGCTGGCCTTATACGGGATAATTTTTTTAAAATCAAGGCTGGATAAAAAGTAAACCTTGTATTACAATATGGATGCAGAGTTACATATATGGGGCTGGTTTTATTCATGGCATTATTTAAAATAGAATTATTCAATATAGATAAAAATGGCGGATTATTCCATTAAAAAAGACACATTAAAGATAGACAGATTCCTGATTCCCTGCCGAATATATGAAAGCAGGGGCGCGGAACTTATATGTTTAAACGGCGTGCAGCAGTCAATGGCTATGTGGCATAGCTTTGTCCGGCGTTTTCGCAAAAAATATAGAATAATCCTGTTTGATTTTCCTAATCAGGGCAGGGCG
>JAZDPH010000050.1:0-13206 GCA_043797735.1 Candidatus Omnitrophota bacterium
TTTTGCCATTCCATAGGTTATCCTTTCTTCTCTATGAATTACTAAAAACAAAAGGCCGCTTTCTACATTCGTAGATGGCGGCCCGACCATCAATGCTGCCTTCAGAAATAAAAATTATTCTGAACCCAAAACAATATTTTATATTGCTTCAATACCTATTCTAAAGAAATTTAGGCTTTTGTCAAGCATAATAGCTGAGATTGCTGAAATATTGTCATTGCGAGGCACGAAGTGCCGAAGCAATCTATTTTTTGAGATTGCTTCGCTCCCTTCGGTCGCCCGCAATGACGAGAAAATCGAATTTTTCAGCAATCTCTAGCTAGAGCTAGAGCGCTGAAAAATTCTTTTTTAACACGAAGTCTCACGTATTATCGCCGGAAACAATTCGTGTGAATTTGAGAAAAATTCGTGTAAATTCGTGCAAGAAGGATTTTTTCAGTAATCTCTTCATATCCAAAACATCTTCAATATCCACTTGATCCATTGCAATTATCTGCTGTATTTTATAAAATTACCGGTTGAATATAAAGAAAGTGCGGGATTCATAGATTTTTCGCTCCCCTAAGAATATTAATAATTCTCTCCAGGTCCTCCTGCGAATAGAATTCAATTAATATGTGTCCGCGCTTCTTTCTCCTGTTGACCCTGACCTTTGTCGCTAACAGATGCTGTAATTCTTCTTCTAAAACCGCCAGATACGGTTCTCTTTGCGATTGCCCGATCCTGCGTTTAGCGCCCCTTGGCCGGCACATTTTAATTAAACTCTCAAGTTCGCTTACCGTCAACCCCCTGGATATAATGTCCTGAGCCAATCTCCTCTGATGGTTCTCATCATCAACCTCTAACAGGGCCCTGCCGTGCGCAAAAGAAATCCTACCCCTTCTTAATTCCTCCTGCACCTCTTGCGGTAACTTCAATAATCGCAATATGTTAGTAATAGAAACCCTGGCCTTGCCCAGCGCCTGGCCAATCCTCTCTTGTGTCACGTTGAATTTTGCAATTAGATACTGGTAGGCACGCGCCTCTTCAATGGGATTTAAATCCTGTCTCTGGATATTTTCAATAAGGGCCAACTCCAGGGATTCTTGGTCCTCAACGTCCCTTACCAAAACAGGAACCTCTTTCATGTTCAATGATTTGGCGGCGCGCAACCTTCTTTCCCCGGCAATCAGCTCATAGTCATCGCCCTTGCGCCTTACCAATAAGGGCTGAATTACCCCTTTTTCCGTAATAGACTGGGCTAACTCTTCAAGGCCTTGGCTCTCAAAATTCTCCCGCGGCTGAAAGGGATTAGGCTTAATTCTTTCAGTTTGGACATTTATAATCTTCATTTCTTGACCAATTCCCTGTTCTCTTTCAGGAATTAAAGCGCTTAAGCCCTTTCCTAAAGCCTTTCTTTCCATTCCGCCTCTCCTTAATGAGCCCTTGACTTACGCGACTAAAAGAAGCGTAAGTCAATGCGCGATTAACCCCCCCTTCTTGCATTCTGCAAGAATGCAGGGGGGGTAAGTTCGGCCAAACAATTTATGTCACTTGCACTCCATAAATTGTGGCCTCACCTAAAATCTCCCTGCTTAATTCTTCATATTTGATTGCCCCGATTGAATCTTTGTCGTATAGCGCTACCGGCTTACCAAAGCTTGGCGCCTCAGTCAAACGAATACTCCTGGGTATTATTGTTTTGAAAACTTTTTCTTTAAAATAATTCTTTACCTCCTGCACAACTTCTTTGGTAAGATTAGTGCGAAAATCCGCCATAGTCATAAGGACTCCCTCAATTGTTAATGCCGGATTTAGATTTTCTTGCACAAGCCTAACAGTATTAGTGAGTTGCGTCAATCCTTCTAAAGCATAATATTCACATTGTACAGGAATAAGCACTGAATCTGCTGCACATAGCGCATTAATTGTCAGCAGGCCTAACGACGGAGGTGAATCAACAATAATATAATCAAAATCCTCTTTTATTTTAGCAATGGCCCTTTTTAATCTATATTCCCTGCCTAAAGCGCTCACTAACTCAACCTCTGCTCCTGTAAGGTCAAGGCCGGAAGGCGCCAACAATAGATTATTAATTGCGGTGCTTTGAAAAACCTCCGCTATCTCTAATTCCTCTAATAATACATGATAGGTGCTTTTCTTAATATTATGCTTACTAACACCTATGCCGCTTGTGGCATTTGCTTGCGGATCTAAATCCACCAGCAGAACCCTCTTCCCAGCCAAAGCCAAATAACTAGCTAAATTAATAGCAGAAGTAGTCTTGCCGGTTCCCCCTTTTTGATTACAAACGGTTATAATCTTACCCATTACGTAACTTCCTGTTCCTTATGGAACTTGCGCATTTGCTCTGTCACAAAGAACTTTATAGGGAGGCTTACTTACACGAATCCTTTTTTCCTTCAATCATGCTTACCCTTACCTTGGCGGGCTTTGCCCCCTCCATCCCAAAAAGGCCCCTCTCCTCCTCAGAAAGCACCTCAATCTTAGCCTTAGACCGCGGCAGCCTTAGTTCCTTCAACGCCTTTCTTACCGCATCTTCAACGCTCTTACCTTCAATCTCAATGCTTGTTTTCTGGCTCATTTTGAATGCTTGGCACGAAATTGATATATCGTCATTAATGTGCTATTAATTAACCAATATAATACCAGTCCTGAAGGCATATGATAAAAAATAAAGCCGAACATAACCGGGAAGATAATCATCATTATCCTTTGTTGTTCGGCAGAGCTCCCGCCTGCGGAAACCATAGACATCTTCTGTTGGAAAAACATACCTATCGCCATAATAATAGGTAAAATATTGATTTCATTGCCTAAAACCGGCAATGACTTAGCTAAGATGAACAACCGATCCGGCTCTGATAAGTCCTTAATCCATAAAAAGTTAGCGCCTTTTAAAGCCACTGAACGCATCAGCGCCTGATAAAGCCCGAAGAAGATCGGCATCTGCAAGAGCAATGGCAGACAACCGCCAAATGGGTTTACTTTATGCTGCTTATACAGCTCCATTATCTCCTTGTTTAGCTTTTGCGGATTATCTTTATAGGTTTTTCTTAATTCTTCTATGTGAGGTTGCAATGTCTGCATCTCTTTCATAGAGCGCATCTGTTTCAAGGTGAGAGGAAACAATGCAAGATAAACAACAACACTTAAGATAATGATCGCCCATCCCCAATTATGCACTAAACCATAAAAGAACCGCAGCAACTGCAAAAGAATCTGCGAGATAAAATCAAAGAAGCCATAATTAATCACCGCTGACCAGCTTGCGTTAATGCTGTTCATAATTCCTAACTCTTGTGGCCCCAGATAGATATGGTACTTTTGTCCAATCTGCTGTCCAGGACTAAGAACGATTTTGCCGACAGACAATACAACTTCGCTCTCTTTAGAGTTTAATCTCCTAATCAATACTGAGCAAGGCTTTGATTCCGGCTCAACTAAAAGACAAAAATACCTATCGCGCAAGGCAACAAAGTTAACATCGTCGTAACTTGTCTCCTTGCGCCCGTTAGGATAAAAGTTCTTTTCTTTTGTTTTAACTGCTACCCCCAAATATCTATTGTTGAGGCTATTTGTGGAAAAATCTAAAACCCCAACAATTACCGGAAAGTCAACAGTAATAGTGTCTGTAGAGATGTTTTGCACTTTAATGTCCAAACAGAAATCATATTTTGAGGCATTTAAAGAAGTAAAAGCTTTTGTAATCTTTTTATACTGGTCAGATTGGACAAATCTAATCTCATTTTCAAGGCCTCCCGTCTTTTTAAATACCAAGGTTCCGTCATCAATGGCCAATCCGGATTTTAACAGGAACTTGTATTGTTGGTGGCCATTAAAGAATACTTCTTTTATAGCCGCTTTTTGCTCTATGAAAACTATTTCCTCCTGGCCCTTGGTATATTGAAACGAGGCAAGATCGGCAGGGATAGCTGCAGATACAGGCGGCGGGATAACAGTATCTCTTTGCCCTGATATGGCCGCTGTGGTCTTTTCTGTTGCAAACTCCTTGTCCGCAACAGGATATGGCTTCGGGGCCAATGCTGACCAGGCTAACAAAATCAATAACGATAAACTTAAAGCTAAAATAAAGCGCTTACCCATTTATAATTTAAGAATTATTGTTCCAGCGGATCATAGCCGCTTTTCATTGAAAAAGGATGACAACGGAAAAGCCGCATAATGGCCTTACCGGTCCCCTTAAAAAATCCGTATCGCAAAAAGGCCGCCTTGGCATATTCAGAGCAGCTAGGCGAAAAACGGCACGTCTTAGGCAATAATACCCTGAAGTATCTTTGGTAAATGCTGATGAGCTGAACCGCTATTGTTCGCAGCATTAAAGACTGAGCCTCTTTCTCCCTTTTTTGCGCCTGCGCGCCAATATCTTTTTACCGCAACGGCTCTGCATCCGGCTGCGGAAGCCGTGTTTCCTCTTTCCAACAATATTACTAGGTGTCTTTAGGTTTTTTTTCATACAAGATCCGCTCCTTATAAGTGGCTAGCCTAACTATGTATTTATGTTTAAAAATTGTAGCACATAAAAATGCGGCGGTCAAGAAAACAAATAGCACTAGGGGTTTTGAAAATAAGGCCGTTGGTTAAGCCCGTTATTCTTTCGACGATAAACACAGCGGTTAGCCGCTTAGGCGCTGCTTAATTTTTTGCACAACTTAATTCAAGATATCAACAGCAATTGCTTTTTCTGTTGACGCTTATGGAAATTATTGTATAATATCACCCACTCCTGAAGTGATTCAATTAGGGGTTAATCTTTTTTGCTTGCAAGCTGTTTTGTCTCTGTTATAATTATCCTGCATAGCTCTTAAAGGCATGCTGTCAGGGTTTTCCACAGATTTATACAAGATGTGAATAAACTGTTAATTCATTAGATATGTCAGAGATATTAAAAACTTGGGCGTTGGCGCAGGGCCAGCTGAAAAACAGGCTAGGCGAGACGGCCTTTGAGACCTGGATTTTACCTTTAAAACCAAGGCCTAAGGATGATTCCTGCGTAATATTGGAGGCGCCGGACAAGTTCTTCAAGGAGTGGGTGGAAAAGCATTACGGCCAGTCGATTAATGAGGTGTTGAGCTCCCTAGGCCCGCTAAAGATCACGGTTGACCTGCGCGCTTGCCCCCCGGAAACAGGAGGGGGCGCCCCGGCAAAAACAGTTGCCCGGCAGATAAGGCCGCCGGAACCACTTAACCTAAACTCCCGCTACATCTTTGAAAATTTTATTGTTGGCCCGTCAAACCGCCACTCGCACGCCTACTCTCTGGCGGTGGCCAATTCTCCTGCCAAGGCATATAATCCGCTATTTATTTACGGCGGAGTGGGCCTAGGAAAAACACACCTTATACAAGCCATCTGTCATCATATTCTCAATAACTCTCCGGTTAAATTAAAAATTTGCTACCTGCCATCCGAACGCTTCACTAATGAGCTTATCGACGCTATCCAACACCACTCTACCTCCGCCTTCCGGCAAAAATACAGAAATGTGGATGTCTTGGTTATTGATGACATCCACTTCATCGCCGGCAAAGAGTCAACACAGGAGGAGTTTTTCCACACCTTTAACACTCTCTATGATGCTCATAAACAAATTATCTTCTCTTCTGACCGGCCGCCAAAGGAGATATCGAATTTGCAAGAACGGCTAGTGTCGCGCTTTGGTTGGGGCCTGACCACAGACGTCCAGCCCCCGGACCTGGAAACGCGCGTAGCAATTCTTAAGAAAAAAATAGAGCGGGAACCGGTAATGGTCCCGGATGAGGTCATCTTTTTTATAGCCCAACTTATTAAAACTAATATCAGGGAGCTGGAGGGGGCGCTGATACGCACTATAGCATACTCACTCCTTGAGGAAAAAGAGATTAACCTGGAGCTAGCCAAAGAGGCGTTGAAAGACCTTTTAAGGGAGCCGCAAAAACTAATTACCGTTGATTTTATCCAACGTTGTGTCGCAGAGGAATTTGGGTTATCCCTCCAAGAACTTAAGACAAAGCGCCGTAATAAAACTATTGTACTACCCCGCCAGATAGCAATGTATTTAAGCAGAGAGTTAACAGACTTGTCTTTACCGGAGATTGGGGAATTTTTTGGGGGCAAAGACCACACCACTGTATTATATTCATATAATAAGATTAAAAACTTATTAAATAACAATAAAGCATTACAAGAGAAGGTAGAGAGAGTTATACAAGTTATTAAACAATAAACACACGGGTTATCCAAGGGAAGATTTTATTTTAAAGCCAGTTGTAATACTATGTTAAATCTTTTTCCACCAAAAAAACTTCCATTACTTCTATTATGATTTTGTTATATTGTAATACTTTAACAATAATAAGGAGAATACATGAAAGTTAGTATTAAAAGGAATATTTTACTAAACGGTATCCAGACCGTACAAAACATTATTACCGCAAAATCAGCATTACCAATACTTTTAAATATTCTAATAGAAACCCAGCAGGATAAAATGAGGTTAACTGCCACCGATTTAGATATAGGAATAAACTGTGTAATACCTGTGGATGTACAGGAGCCCGGCGCCATTACAGTGCCGGCTAAGAGGTTTAGCGATATTATTAAAGAATTATCTTCCGATAACATTAATTTAACCACCAAAAAAAACAACTCTGTAATTATTGAGGCGGAATCCTGCCAATTTAAAATAATGGGGTTAGCTAAAGATGAGTTTCCTAAACTACCGGAGTTTAAAGATAAAGAAGTTGTACAGTTGGAGCAGGCGGCGCTAAAACAAATATTGGGCCTAGTTTCTTTTGCGGCCTCAATGGACGAAACCAGGTATATTTTAAACGGCATTCTTTTTAAGGTAGTAAAAAATACCCTTACTCTTGTGGCCACAGATGGAAAGCGCCTGGCAATTGTAGAGAAAAAAATTAACCAGGAAGCAACCAAAGAGATATCTATTATTGTCCCTATTAAAACAATTCATGAATTAAATCGCAACCTCCAGGAAGAAGGGGAATTATCTTTAGTGTTAGGCAATAACCAGGTATTATTTGATATGGGGGATAAAATTATAATTTCCCGCTTAATTGAAGGGGAATTTCCTGATTATCAACAAGTTGTACCAGCGGTATCAGGCAATAAAATAGTAATTAATCGCGATCAATTTATGTTTGCGGTTAAGAGGGCAGCCTTATTGTCAACGCCGGATTATCAGGCGGTCAAATTAGAAGTTTTTAAAAATAAACTGGTTATTTCCAAATCCACTCCGGATGTCGGAGAATCGCGCGAAGAGGTTCCCATTGATTACCAAGGAAAAGAGATGGTTGTTGGTTTTAACCCCCATTATTTAATGGATGTTTTAAAAAATATTAACGAACAGAATGTGGGGTTTGAATTGGTGGACAGCGAAAAGCCGGGGGTAATCCGTATTGATGGCTATGTTTATGTAGTCTTGCCCATGCGTTTGAGTTAGGTTATGGAGACAATTAGGGAAACGATACTTAATGTATTTAAGGGGTTGTCCTCTAAAAAAGAGAAGGGTATTAATCAGGCGAATGTGTGGGGTTTGTTGGAAAAAACCTTGACAAAAAAAGAATTAAAGCATATAAAGTTTAATTATTTCAAGGGAGGTGTTTTGGGGGTAGGGGTAGATTCTTCAACATGGCTCTATAGTTTTAATTTAAAAAAAGAAAAATTACTTAAGTTTTTAAATAATAACCCGGGCATTCAACTAAAAGAGATTCGTTTTAATATCGGAGAAATAAAATAACTTATTAAAATATGAGCAAGAAAAAAGAAAAAAACGCCAACCCCCTCCAGGATACTGCCTCGGATCCTATTAAGTCAAAGGTTTATGACGCCACCACTATACAAGTTTTAGAGGGGATTGAGGCAGTCAGGCGCAGGCCGGCAATGTATATTGGCGACACGACTAGCCGCGGATTGCACCATTTGGTTTATGAGGTCATTGATAATAGCGTGGATGAAAGCTTGGCCGGACATTGCGACAGCGTTGAGGTAGTAATCCATCCTGACAACAGTGCAAGTGTTGTTGATAACGGCAGAGGAATTCCTGTTGATATGCATAAGACCGAAAAAAAACCAGCGGTGGAGGTGGCTCTGACTACACTGCACGCGGGGGGCAAGTTTGACCATCGGGCTTATAAGGTTTCCGGCGGGCTGCACGGGGTGGGCGTTAGTTGCGTGAATGCGCTTTCGGATTGGCTGGAGGTAGAGATTAAGAGGGATGATAAAATTTATCATCAACGTTACGAGCGCGGAAAGACCGTGTCAAAATTAACCGTAATAGGAAAGAGCAAGTCCACCGGCACCAAGGTTACCTTTAAACCCGACCGCACAATTTTTAGCAAAATCGATTTTTCTTATGATATTTTATCGCAGCGTTTAAGAGAGCTGGCCTTTTTAAATAAGGGCCTCAAGATTAAGTTGTTTGATGAGCGCACAGACAAGGAGGCGGTATTTGAGTTTGCGGGCGGGATCGTTTCTTTTGTTGAGTACTTAAATAAAAATAAAAACCCGCTGCATAAAAAAATAATTTATTTTCAAAAATCCCAGGACGACATCATTCTGGATGTGGCGATGCAGTATAACGACGGTTATGCCGAGGCCTTGTTTTCTTTTGCCAACAACATTAATACTATCGAGGGCGGCACGCACCTTTCCGGATTTAAATCCGCCTTGACCCGGGCGATTAACCAGTATGCCAAAGGTAAAAACCTGTTAAAGAACGAACTTAGTATTACCGGAGAGGATGTCCGTGAAGGCCTGACCGCAGTTTTAAGTGTTAAGGTGCCTAATCCTCAATTTGAAGGCCAGACTAAGACTAAGCTTGGTAATTCGGAGGTAGAGGGGCTGGTCGCCTCTGCCAGCCTGGAGGCGTTGTCTTCTTTCTACGAAGAGGAGCCCTCGGTTGCCAATAAGATTATAGATAAGATAATTGTCGCCTCGCGGGCAAGGGAGGCGGCGCGCAAGGCCCGCGAATTAACCCGTAGAAAAGGCGCGCTTGAGGGCGCCGGCCTGCCCGGGAAACTAGCCGATTGTTCAGAGCGGGACCCGGCTTTATGCGAGCTGTATATCGTGGAAGGCGATTCAGCCGGAGGGTCGGCCAAACAAGGCAGGGACCGTCGATTTCAGGCAATACTTCCTATTAAGGGTAAGATTCTAAACGTAGAGAAGGCCCGCTTGGACAAAATTTTGTCCAATGAGGAGATACGCACAATAATTACCGCTCTGGGGACAGGGGTAGGGGAGGAGTTTAATCTGGCCAAGCTGCGCTATAATAAGCTGATACTTATGGCTGATGCCGACATCGATGGATCCCATATCCGAACGCTTTTACTCACCTTGTTATACCGCCAGATGCCTAAATTGGTAGAAGAGGGGCATGTTTATATTGCTCAACCCCCGCTTTATAAGATAAAAAGAGGCCAGCGCGAAGAATATATTCAGACCGAACAGCAGATGGATGCGTTGCTGCTGGATTTGGGGATAGAGGGGTGTAAGTTTATGCGCCTCAAGGATAAAAAGGAGTTTTCAGGCGGGCAATTTAAGGATCTTTTGGCGTTGCTTGTTGAATTAGAAAAAATAGGCAAAATTTTAGAAAAAAGGGGAGTGAGATTTGCGCAATACCTTACATCTAGGCATCCAAAGACCAAAAAAATGCCAATTTATAAGGTGAAGGTGGAGGAGGCTACCCATTTCCTATACTCTGACCAAGAACTAGCTGATTTTACCAAAAAAACAGAAAAAGCAGAGGAACTCGATATTCTAGAGCTCTTTGAGGCTCAAGACATTGAACAGGCAATAATTAAAATAGAAAAGTTGGGGTTAGACATCTCTACTTATTATCCTGCAGGGCCCCTTGAGAAGGGGGGGGCTGGGAAAGCCAAGGATTCGTCCGCGGCTGCAAAACCCCTGTACCGCATTATTAACGATAAGGAGCAAAAGGATCTTTGTGCGCTCAGAGAAATTTTGTCGTATATTGAGGATGCGGCCACCAAGGGCATACATATACAAAGATACAAGGGCCTGGGCGAGATGAATCCGCGGCAGCTCTGGGACACCACGATGGACCCGCAGAAGCGCACTATTTTACAGGTGAAGCTTGAGGACGCGGTGGAGACGGATAAGATGTTTACGGTGTTAATGGGCGATCAGGTTGAGCCTAGGCGGGAATTTATTGAAAGCCACGCTCATCAGGTTAAAAATTTGGACGTTTAAATGTATACGCTAAACGAAAAAATCATTCCCGTTTGTATTGAAGAAGAAGTAAAGAACTCTTATTTAAATTACGCCATGAGCGTTATCGTCGGCCGGGCATTGCCCGACGTGCGCGATGGTTTAAAGCCGGTGCACCGCAGGGTCCTTTATGCGATGCAGGAGTTGGTCCTTCAGCACAATAAGCCATACAAGAAGTGCGCGCGTATAGTCGGAGAGGTCTTGGGCAAATACCATCCACACGGGGATGTTGCGGTATATGACACCCTGGTAAGAATGGCGCAGGATTTTTCTCTGCGCTATCCTTTGGTTGACGGGCAGGGCAACTTCGGCTCTATTGACGGCGACGCGCCGGCAGCTATGCGTTATACTGAAGCGCGCCTGGCGGCAATTGCCGATGAGATACTGACGGACATAGATAAGGGTACGGTCAATTTTGGCCCGAATTTCGATTCCTCCCTGCAGGAGCCGCTTTTATTGCCGGCGGTTTTACCAAACCTTCTGGTCAATGGCTCCAGCGGCATAGCCGTGGGCATGGCTACGAATATCCCCCCGCATAATTTAGTTGAGGTAGTCGAGGCGGTTATTTATCTTCTGGATAATCCGGCGGCAGAGTCCAAGGACCTTATGCGCTATATAAAAGGGCCCGATTTCCCGACGGGAGGGATAATCTGCGGCAGAGGCGGTATTAAAGATGCCTATACTACGGGCAAGGGTAAACTTTCGGTGCGGGCGCGGGCTACAGTAGAGCGCCAAAAGGGAGGCAAGGATTTAATTGTCATAACCGAAATCCCTTATCAGGTTCAGAAGACAGGTATCATTGAGGCCATAGCAGCGCTGGCAGAGAATAAAAAGATAGAGGGGATTTCCGATATACGCGACGAATCCGATAAGGACGGAATGCGCATTGTGGTAGAGCTCAAGCGCGATGCGGATTCGCAGATTGTTTTAAACCGGCTTTATAAGCATACGCAGCTTGAGACTACCTACGGGATTATTATGCTGGCGTTGGTTGAAAGCAGGCCAAGAATTTTAAACCTGCGCCAGATACTTGATTGCTATATCGGCCACCGCAAGGTGGTCATCCGCAGGCGTACGCAGTTTGAACTGGATAAGGCGTTAAAGAGGGCGCATATACTTGAGGGCCTGAAGATCGCCTTAAAATATATCGACCGCATCATTAAGGCAATTAAGACCTCAAAGAATACCCAGGCTGCCAAAGAGCGCCTGATGAAAGAGTTCGGGCTATCTGATATTCAGGCCCAGGCGATACTGGAGATGCAGTTGCAGCGGCTGACCGCGCTTGAGCGCGACAAGATAGACGCTGAATACGCGGAGTTACTCAAGAAGATCGAATTATGCAAGGCGATACTTGCCTCTGAAAAAAAGATCGAGGGGATTATTAAAGACGAACTGGGAGAGCTGAAGGCCAGATACGCGGATGAGCGCAGGACAGATATAGTCGGCCAAGTGCAGGAGCTGGAGATAGAGGATTTGATAGCAGACGAAGATGTAGTGGTTACTATCAGCCACGGCGGCTATATTAAGCGCCTGCCGGTCAGCTCTTACCGTAAGCAAAAACGGGGGGGCCGGGGTGCTACCGGCGCCGAAGTTAAGGAGGAGGATTTTGTCGAACATCTCTTTGTCGCCTCCACCAAAAACTACGTTTTAATTTTTACCGAAAAAGGCCAGGTGCACTGGCTTAAGGTTTACGAGATCCCTCAGGCCAGCCGCATCTCCAAAGGCAAGGCGATCATCAACCTGATAGACATACCCCCGGGCTCCAAGATAAGTTCGACTATCCCCATTCAGGAGTTTTCCGGGGATAAGTATCTGGTGATGCTGACCAGAGAGGGGCAGATTAAAAAGACCAAATTGGAGGCCTATAGTAATCCGCGTAAAGGCGGCATTATCGGAATTACGCTGGATAAGGACGACGCGCTTATCGCCGTGGAGCTTACCGATGGCAAACAGGAGTTATTAATCGGCACCCGTCAGGGCAAGGCCTTGAGGTTTTCTGAAAGTAAAGTCAGGGATATGGGCAGGGCTGCGCGGGGGGTGCGCGCGATTTCCCTGGCCAAAAAAGACCAGGTCATCGCGATGGTATTGGCCCGCAAGGATTCAACAATACTGACGGTTACAGAGCTGGGGTTTGTCAAGCGCACCCTTGCGGAGGCATACCGGCTTACCAGCCGCGGGGGCAAGGGTGTTATTAATATAAAAGTTACCGCTAAGAACGGCGAGGCGGTCAGCCTGAAGTCCGTCAGCGACAAAGATGAGTTGATGGTTATTACCCAGAATGGAATGTTTTTGCGTTGCGCGGTTAAAGACATCCGCTCAAGCGGCAGGTCTTCGCAGGGGGTCCGCCTTATCAAGCTTCAGGGCACGGGTCGTGTTTCCTGCATCGCCCAGGTAGTTGCGGAAGAAGAATAAATCCGTTCCCATCGTCTAGCCTGGTCCAGGACAAGAGCTTTTTCCAGCCGCGCCGCAGGCGAGGCGGGATCCCGCCTCGTTCCACTCGGCGGGACAAGCTCTCGACAGAAGATGCAGTATGTTTATATATTAGAAAATGAGAAAGGCAACCATTATATAGGTAGCTGTCAGGATGTAAATATAAGATTAAAGCGGCATAATCAAAATAGCGTACGATCTACAAAGAATAAAGGCCCATGGAAGTTGGTTTATCACAAGAAATTTGATACCAAAGCAGAAGCCAGAATTGCAGAAAATCATATAAAACAGTATAAAAATACAAATTATTTTTTGAAAACACGGCAAAATTTAATGACCCCGTCGTCTAGCCCGGTCCAGGACAAGAGCTTTTCAAGCTCTCGACACGGGTTCAAATCCCGTCGGGGTCAATAGTAATAAAGTCCAGGACAAGAGCTTTTTCCCGACGCCCTCTATTGCTTCAGGCGTCGGGATCCCGCAGCCGGTAAGTAAACGAGGGCTGCGGGACAAGCTCTCGACACGGGTTCTCCCGCC
>JAZDPH010000055.1:0-2320 GCA_043797735.1 Candidatus Omnitrophota bacterium
AAGGCGATAAGCCGTCAAAGAAGAGCCGCGGCAGGCCGGCAGGCAGCGGTGGAAAAACCGAAGACAAAAAATAGGGAGTGATTATAGTATGAGCATCTCAGTGGATTTAATAAAGGAATTAAGGAATATGACTTATGCCAGTATTGCGCATTGTAAAAAGGCGCTTGAGGAGGCAAAGGGGGATTTAGCCAAAGCCGCGCAGCTGCTGCGTAAATGGGGGCTGGAGATTGCCGCCAAAAAAAAGGACCGCGCGGTTAAAGACGGCAGGATTGAGGCCTATGTTCATCACGGTAATAAAATCGGGGTTTTGCTTGAGGTTGATTGCGAGTCGGATTTTGTAGCGCGTAACAGCGAATTTACGCATTTTACCAAGGATTTATGCATGCAGATTGCAGCGGCCAGCCCCTTGTATATAAAAAGAGAAGACGTCCCGCAGGAACTCCTGGCGCAGGAGAAAAATAAAGAGGAGTTCATTAAGAATATCTGTCTTCTTGAGCAGAGTTTTGTCAAGGACCCCGGTATCACCATTAAGGATTACCTGGGAAGCTTAGTGACAAAGATCGGCGAGAATATTGTTGTCCGTAGATTTATACGTTATAAAGTCGGCGAATAATGAAGCAGGCCCTCTATAAAAGAATAGTCTTGAAGATTAGCGGTGAGTCCCTTCAGGGTAGAAGGCCCCACGGAATAGACCAGTCGGTATTACTCTCAATTGCGCGCCAAATAAAAGAAGTCAGGGATTTAAAGGTAGAGATTGCCATTGTTTTAGGCGGCGGGAATATCTTCAGGGGCCAGGAAAACACCGGTTCGCGCGGCCTGGATATGGACAGGGCGGTCGCCGATTACATGGGAATGCTTGCGACAATAACCAACGGGCTGGCTCTTCAGGATGTATTGGAGAAGATGAATCTGCCTACGCGCGTTATGACCGCTATAGATATGGAGCGCATTGCCGAGCCCTACATTAAAAGGAGGGCGGTAAGGCACCTGGAAAAAGGGCGAATCGTGATATTTGTTGCCGGCACGGGCAACCCTTATTTTACCACCGATACAGCCGCGGCGTTGCGGGCGATGGAGATAAACGCCGATGTGATAATTAAGGCAACCAGAGTTGACGGAGTTTACTCCGCCGACCCGCTGAAGGTAAAGGGGACAAAGAGATTCAGCAGGTTAAAATATATAGACCTGTTAAAGAAGAACCTCAAGGTTATGGACGCCACCGCCGTCAGCCTCTGTATGGATAATAAATTGCCCATCATCGTATTCAATCTCAATAAGCAGGGTAATATCAAGCGTGTCGTCTTGGGCGAAAAAATCGGCACGATCATAGAATAAGGAGATGGCTATGACTACCAAAGACGTTTTGCACGATAGCGAAGAAAAGATGAAGAAGGCCTTTGATTCGGTTATGCGCGAATTTTCCGAGGTACGCACGGGAAGAGCCAGTCCCCATCTTGTAGAGGGCTTACACATTGATTATTACGGAGTGCCCACCCTGCTAAAGCAGTTAGCCTCCATTTCTGTTCCCGATGCGCACCTGATTACCATCCAGCCTTGGGATATAAGCGCGGTAGCCGCAATTGAGAAGGCGATAATGCAGTCCAGCCTGGGCATCACTCCCTCTAATGACGGCAAGATAATCAGGTTAGTGGTGCCGCAGCTATCCAAAGAGAGGCGTCAGGAGATGGCTAAGGTCCTGCATAAAATGAGCGAAGAGGGCAGGATATCCCTGCGCACGATAAGAAGGGATGCCAAAGAGGGCCTGGAAAAACTCAACAAAGACAAGGCCATTACCGAAGATGATAAATTTCGCGGCATAGATTCTCTGCAGAAGATTGTAGATAAATATATCGCCAAGGTCGACGAGCTTTTAAAGAGCAAAGAGAAGGAAGTGTTGGAGTTCTAAAATCAGAAATAGCGTATTTAATGACCAATCGTCAAATCCCAATTCCGAATGAATTTCCAAATCACAATTCCCAAATTGGGACATTGGGTCATTGTGATTTTATTTGACATTGGGGCTTGGGTATTGGAATTTATAATTTTGCTTTCTGCTCATTGAAATATAGGTCGGAGATAAATCTGGGCCTCTAGCTCATCTGGTAGAGCACCACCCTTTTAAGGTGGGTGTGCCGCGTTCGAGTCGCGGGAGGCTCAATAAATTTAGCGGATAGCGTTTAGCGCATAGTTTTTTATATCCACTATTCACTATACGCTATCCGCTATCCGCTGATAAAAGGGCGGATGGCGGAACTGGCATACGCGATAGCCTTAGGAGCTATTGGGGAAACCCTTGGAGGTTCAACTCCTCTTCCGCCCA